>CAZEQG010000014.1:0-16109 GCA_964514295.1 uncultured Alphaproteobacteria bacterium | reverse complement strand
CCCTGGCGCGCCCGCGCCACCGCCGTGCCGCCGGCGTCGCGCACGGCCAGCACGTCGTTGCCGTCGACGCTGACGCCCGGCATGCCGTAGCCGGCCGCGCGCTTGGCAATGTCTGGCTCGGCGCTCATCTCGGCGAAGGGCGTCATCTCGGCGTACAGGTTGTTCTCGCACACCAGCAGCAGCGGCAGCTTCCAGGCGGCGGCAATGTTCATGGTCTCGCCGAAGGAGCCGTTGTTGCTCGCCCCCTCGCCGAAGAAAGCCACGGCGACCGCGCCCGCGCCGTCCAGCAGGGCCGAATAGGCGGCCCCAGCCGCATAGGGCAGGCCGCCGCCGACGATGCCGTTGCCGCCGAGGATGCCGCGGGCCGGATCGGCGGCATGCATCTCCCCGCCGCGCCCGCCGCAGATGCCGGTCGCGCGCCCGAACATCTCCGCCATCATCGGCCGCAGCGCCATGCCCTTGGCCAGGTAGTGGCCGCGGCCGCGGTGGGTGGAGACGATGTAGTCGCGGTCCGTCAGGCTGGCGCAGATGCCTACGGCGCAGGCTTCCTGGCCGAGGTAGGAGTGGATGTAGCCCGGGAACAGGTTCCTGGCGAAGGCGTCGTTGAGCTGTGCCTCGCACTGCCTGATCAGCACCATCCGGGCATAGAGGCCGGTCAGCTCGGCAGTCATCGGCCGGCCCGTCAGTAGGATTTCGGCAGACCGCAGCCGACCTGCGCGATGAAGTTCTTGTTCATCTCGTTGGTGAGGGGGGCGAAGATGAGCTGCCGGACGTCGCGGTAGTAGCGCTGCATGTGGAATTCCATGGTGAAGCCGTAGCCGGCCATGATCCGCATGCCCCGGTCGGTGGTGCGGAAGGCGGCTTCCGAGGCGAAGTACTTGGCCATTGCCGCCGGCAGCGCGCAGTCCTGCCCCTTGTCCTGCATCCAGGCGGCCTTGTAGGTCATCAGCCTGGCCATCTCGATCTCGGTCATGCTGTCGGCCAGATAGTGCTGGATTGCCTGGAACTGCCCGATCGGCCGCCCGAAGGCGCGGCGCTCCTTGGCATACTGGACGGCGTCGTCGAGTGCCCCCTGGCCAAGCCCGACGCAGGTTGCCGCGATGAAGATGCGCTCGTTGTTGAGAGTATCCAGGATGGCGTGCCAGCCGCGCCCCTCCTGCCCGATGATGCAGGATTTCGGCACCCGCACATCCTGGTAGGCGACCTCGTAGGAATGCAGGAAGCGCGAGCCCAGCTTCTCGATCTTCTTCCACGAGATGCCGGGTGTGTCTTTGTGCACCAGGAAGACGGTCAGGCCGCGCGACTGCTTGTCGGGGTCGCGCGAGGTGCGGGCGACCACGAACAGCCAGGAAGCGATGTTCAGCCCCGTGGTGAACACCTTGGCGCCGTTGATCACATAGTCGTCGCCATCGGCGACGGCCACGGTCTTCATGGCGCCCAGGATGTCGGTGCCGCCATCGGGCTCGGTCAGCGACAGCGCGAAATGGCACTCGCCGGTCACGATCTTGGGCAGGAACTCGCGCTTCTGGGCCTCGGTGCCGTGGCGCTCGATGGTCACCGCGCCGAAGGAGATGTCGAGGCCGTAGGCCAGCGCCAGGGTCGAGCTGTGCTTGGCCAGCTCCTCCAGCACGATGGTCTCCTCGACCACGCCGCCGCCGGATCCGCCGAACTCCTCCGGGATCGAGGCGCCCATCAGGCCGATCTCGGCCAGCCGCCCGAGCAGTTCCTGCGGGAACTCGCTGCCAGCGTCCCAGGCGGCCACGGCCTCCTTCGGCATCTCGCGCGCGACGAACTTGGCGACCAGGGCCTGCAGGGCGCGTTGGTCCTCGGTGAAGGCGAAATCCATGGGCTCCCTCGCCTTATCGGTCTTCTTGATTACCCGGTCCGGCCGCTGCGCCCACGCGGGGGTCAGTGGAAAAACCGCTGAGTATGATTTTATGACTATCCGGTTTTCCCCGTGCGGTCAACGGCTTTGTGCCGGTCCGGGCGGTGCCGGCGGCAAACGTTACAGCATCAGGATAAATTGCTACTTATGAGAAAGCCGTGCTATCCGGATGGATCGAACCCAACGGAGCATGGCCATGGCACGCGCAACCCGGTCTGCATCGAAGACCCTGTGGGACGAGATCGCCGACATCAAGCGCGAGAAGATCCTGAACGAGGCCGTGCAGCTGTTCTACGAGAAGGGCTATCTGCCCTCGACCGTGGATGCGATCGCCGAGCGGCTGGGCGCGACCAAGCCCTTCGTCTACTACCACTTCAAGAGCAAGATCGACCTGCTGGTCGAAATCTGCCAGCGCGGCACCAGCGAAGCGCTCGCGGTCACCGAGAAGGCGCTGTCGCAGCCGCTCGACCCGGTGCAGAAGCTGGCCCTGTTCGTGCATGACTTCACCATGGTGGTGCTGGAGACGCACAAATACGTCGCCATCTATTTCCGCGAGCAGCTCAACCTGCCCGAGGACGTGGCGGCGGGGATCGGCAAGATGCGGCGCGAGATCGACCGGCATGTCCGCGCGCTGCTGTCCGAGGGCCAGGCGGCCGGCGTGTTCTCCTTCGCGGATCTCGCCGTCGCCAGCCAGGTGGTCACCGGCATGTCGAGCTATGCCTTTGCCTGGTACCGCGAGCCGGGCCGGCTGACCAAGGAGCAGATCTGCGCCCAGATGGTCACCCATGTGCTGCGCACCGTCGGCGTGCCGGCCGCCGCCGGCACCCCGCCGCCGGCACCGGCCTGAGGGGGCCGGCCTGACGGGGCCGGCCTAGAGGTAGGCGGCGGCGAGCTGGCGGCTGTTCTGCAGGGCGATCAGCGAGGGCTTGTCGCCCTCCAGCACCACCGCACCCTGCCGCATCACATAGCCGTAGTCGGCGATGCGCAGCGCCAGGGCCGCGATCTGTTCGGTGACCACCGTCGTGGTGCTGAAGGAGCGGCTGGCCTCGACGATATAGGCAAAGACCTGCTGCACGATCACCGGCGCCAGGCCGAGGGACGGCTCGTCCAGCAGGATGTAGTCGGGCGAACGGATGGTGGTGCTGGAGATGATCAGCATCTGCTGCTGGCCGCCGCTGAGCAGCCCGGCCATGATCGCCCGCTTCTCGCCCAGGATGGGGAAATGGTCGTACACCGCCTCGCGCATGGCCGCCAGCGGCTGGCGCCGGCGGCCGAAGCGCCAGGCGACTTCCAGGTTCTCCTCCACCGTCAGGTCGCGGAACAGGCGCCGGCCCTCCAGCACGCAGCCCAGCCCCAGCCGGGCCCGGCGGCTGGGGCTGAGGTGGCTGATCTCCTGGCCGCCCAGCTTCACCTGGCCGGTCATCGGCGCGAGCCCGACGATCGCCCGGATGACCGAGGACTTGCCGGCCCCATTGGCGCCGAAGATCGCCGTGATAGCCCCGGCCGGAGCGCGGAAGGACACGTCCTTCACCGCCCGGACCGCGCCGTAGGACACGTTCAGGTGGCTGACCTCAAGCATCGGTCGCCTCGATCTTGCCGAGGTAGCATTCGGCCACCCGCTCGTCGCGCCGCATGCCCTCCATGTCGCCGCGGTAAATCTCGTGGCCGCTGTCGAGCACCACGACCGCATCGGCAAGGCCGGCGAGGAAGTCCATGTGGTGGTCGATGATCAGCACCGCCACGCCGCGCGCGCGCAGCATGCGCACGACCGCAGCCAGGTGCTCGATCTCGACCTCCGACAGGCCGGCGGCCGGCTCGTCGAGCAGGATCACGTCCGGCCCGACCATCAGCGCGCGCGCCACCTCGACCAGCCGTCGGTAGCCGTAGGGCAGGGTGTCCAGCACCCGGTCGCGGACATCGCCGAGCGACATCAGCCCCAGCACCGCTTCGGCCCGCGACAGGGCCGCGCGCTCGTCCACCGCCATGCGGCCCAGCCCCGACATGGCCTCCAGAATCCCGTAGCGGTAGCCCAGATGCGCCCCCAGCAGCACGTTCTCCAGCACCGTGAAGCGGCCGACCAGCCGGGGATCCTGGAAGGTGCGCACCATGCCGCGGCGGGCGATCGCATCGCCCGTCAGCCCGGCGATGCTCTCGCCCCTCAGGACGATCTCGCCGGAGCTGGGCGGATACACCCCGGTCAGCACATTCACCGTGGTGCTCTTGCCCGACCCGTTGGGCCCGACCAGCGCCACCACCCTGCCGGTATGCAGGTCGAAGGAGAAGTCGGCGACCGCGGTCAGCCCGGCGAAGTCGCGCCGCAGGTTGCGGCAGCTCAGCACCAGCTCGCCATGGCGGCGGGCCGGCACCACGCGCGCGTCGTCGGCGGGCTGGGTGCCGCCGGCCAGATAGCGCCGGCCGATCACCCGCGGCGGCAGGAACAGCAGCCCAGCCAGGCCCTGCGGCATGACCACGAAGATCGCCACCAGGATCACGCCATAGAAGATGAACTTGTAGTCGTTGAAGGCTTCGAGCTGGAGCGGCAGCCAGGTCAGCACCACCGCCCCCAGCACCTGGCCGGCCAGCGAGCCCAGCCCGCCGATGATCGACATCACCAGGATCTCGATCGAGCGGTGCAGCTCGAAGCTTTCCGGGCCGATGTAGCTGACCAGATGGCCGTAGAGGGCGCCGGCGAGCCCCGCGAGCCCGGCGCTCAGCACATAGGCCTGCCGCTTCAGCGCGTCGCTGCGGATGCCGATGCTGCGGGCCGCCGGCTCGGATTCATGCACCGCGAAATAGGCCCGCCCGAAGCGGCTGCGGGTGAAGCTGTCGAGGGCGAACAGCACCAGCCCGGCGACCAGCAGCAGCAGCCGCAGGTAGTCGCTGGTGGTCACGGTGGCGCCGAAGACCTGGAGGTTGCGAAGCTGCGGGGAGGGGATGCCGGTGATGCCCATGACGCCGCCGGTGATCCACTCGAACTCGCGCACCAGCTCGACGAACAGCATGCCGAAGGCAAGCGTCATCATCGCCAGATAGAACTCGCGCACCCGCCCCGCCGGGAAGGACAGCAGCCCGCCCACCAGCATCGCCAGCGCCGTGCCGCAGGGGATCGACAGCCACAGCGGCAGCCCGCCAGACTTGACCAGCAGCACCGAGGTGTAGGCGGCGATGCCCATGAAGGCCGCCTGGCCGAGCGAGATCTGCCCGGCCATCCCGGTCAGCACATTGATGCTGGCGGCCAGCAGCAGGTTGATCACGGCAAAGGACACCATCTGGCGCGTGGCTTCCGGCATGTAGGGCGTGGCCAGCCACAGCACGGCCAGCAGGGCTGCCGCGGCATAGCGGTTGCACAGCGCGGTGCTGAGGAGGCGGCGCAGCGCGTTCACAGCTTCACCGCCTCGGGCCGGCCCAGCAGCCCCTGCGGCCGGAAGGCCAGCACGATCATGAACAGCAGCAGCGAGATGCCGTGGCCGGCCGCGGTCGACACGAAGCCGCCCACGAGCTGTTCGATGACGCCGATCAGCAGGCCGCCCAGAAGGGCACCCCAGTTGCGCCCGAAGCCGCCGATGATGCCGGCCACGAAGCCAGAGATCAGCAGGCTGAAGCCGAAGGCCGGGTCGACCGTGCCGATGATCTGGGCGGTGAGGATGCCGGCGATGCCGGCGAGCGCGCCCGACAGGGCAAAGGAGATGGTGGTGACCCGCGACACCGGAATGCCGAAGACGCCGGCCAGCTCGCGGTCCTGCGCCACCGCCCGCACCACCCGGCCCCACACGGTGTAGCGCAGGCCAAGGTCCAGCAGCACGATCACGGTCACCGAAAAGCCCAGGATCACGAGGTACTGCAGGCCGACGCGAAGGCCGAACAGCTCCACGAAGGTGGTGGAGCTCATCACCACGTCGGGGAAGGCCACGGCCTGGCCGCCCAGATACTTCGCCACCACGCCCTGGATGCAGATGCCGAAGCCCAGCGTCGACACCGCCCAGCCCATGCTGCCGCCGGCATTCAGCGCCGGGCGCACGCTGATGCGCTCGGCCGCGATCATGGCGGCGGCCGCGGCGGCGATGCCGAGCACGCTGGCCAGCCAGATCGGCAGGCCGGACTGGGCCAGGAAGGCGGTGCCCATGGTGCACAGCATCAGCACCGCGCCCTGGCCGAAATTGACCGTGCGCGTGGTCCAGAAGGTGAGGTTGAGGGTGATTGCGATCAGGGCATAGATCGAGCCGACGCTGAGCCCCGCGATCACCAGGGTCAGGACGAAAGTCACGGACCCGCCCCGCGCCGCCGGCGGGGCGGGCGGGCAGGACGCGCCCGCCGCCCCGCCGGCATCCTGGGAAGGGCCACCGTCAGCCCTTGTAGACTTCCAGGCCGATGCGATCGCCCTTCTTGATCACCCGCAGCATGGCCAGGCTTTCCGAGCCGATGCCGTGATGGCGCTGGGCGGAAAAGGAATAGACCGTGTTGACGCCCGGCACATTGGTCAGGCTCTCGATCGCCGCGATCACCTTTGCCGGCTCTGTCGACCCGGCGCGGCGGATGCCCTCGAACAGGATGTTCGCGCCGTCGAAGGCGGGGATCACGATCAGCGACATCTGGAGCTGCGGGCGCTGCGGATCCGGGCCCCAGTAGCGGTCGGTGCCATACTTCTTCTTGTATTCATTGATGAAGGCGGTGACCTCGGGGCGCGGATTCTCCTCCACCAGCACCGAGACCATCGGCGCGATGGTGCCGACGGCGGCCTCGCCCGCCCCCTCGAAATAGGGCAGCGACAGGCCGCCGGCGCTGGTCACCAGCGGCAGGTCGATGCCCAGGCGCACCATCGAGCGGCGGATGTTCACCAGATCGGTGCCCAGCCCCACCACCAGAACGCATTCCACCTCGGCCCGGCGGACCCGAACGAGCTGGGCCGTCACATCGGCGGCGCGCTGGTTGTAGGCTTCGGTGGTGATCTCGGCATCCGGACGCGCCGCCTTGATCACGCCCATCAGCGTGTCGCGGCCCGACACGCCATAGGCGGTGCTCTCGTGCACCAGGCCGATCTTCTTGTAGGTGCGCGCGACGAAGCGGCCGAGCACATCGGCCTCGACCGGGCTGAGGATGCCGAACTGGAACACGTTGCGGCGCGGCGGCTTGTCCAGCCCCGCCGGATAGGTGGCGGCGGTGGCCTGGGCCAGCGGGTTCACATAGGGCCGGCCATCGGCGGTCACCATGTCGATCACCGCCATGGTGGCACCGCTGCCGGCCGGCCCGAGAATGGCGACCAGCGAAGGATCGTCGAGCAGGCGGCGCATGTTCTGGGCGGCGCGGTCGGGCACCATCTGGTCGTCGAGCGCGGTGACGATCTCGATACGCCGGCCATTGATCCCGCCCTTGGCGTTCCACAGGTCGATGGCGAGGTCGAAGCCGCGCTTGTTGCCTTCGCCGAACTCGTTGTAGGGGCCGGTCAGCGCGGTGGTCAGGCCGAGGCGGATGGTATCGGTGCCCTGCGCGGCGGCGAGCCTGGCGCCGCCCGGCAGGCAGGCAGCGGCGCCAAGCCCGGCCGCGAGCCGGGCAAACGAACGGCGTGAAAGTCCTGACATCGGATCCTCCCTTGGGCAAGCGACGGCGACGGGCTGGTGAATTCCAGACCGTCGATTTTTATTCTCATGAGTATATTGCCGGCGCAGCGAATGGCGCAAGGACATTGCGGCGCGGCGGGCGGGAGACCTGGAGGCTGCGGAAGCGGCGGCGACCGGGCTGCTAGTCGGCGGCGAGCGGGTCGGCCACGAAGGGCCACATCGGGCGGGTGATCCTGGTATAGGGCACGCGCCGGTGGTCGCGGGCGAGCGGGCCGTCGCTCTCGACGTAGAGCACCTCGCGCGCGATCGGCGCGAAGGCGGCATGGAAATGGTTGGTCGACTTCACCACCAGGATCCTGCGTGCCGCCGGATCGATGCCGACATTGGCGAAGAGGTCGGGCGAGCGGGCCTGGGTGCGCAGCGCGTTCACCACCACCTCGACCCCGCCGATGCGCAGGCCCGCGCAGTCGCCCAGGGGGATCCGGGCGCCGGCGAAGCGCTGGCTGGCGTCGCGGGCAAGGCCGATGACCTCGACCTCGGCATCGACCGGCAGGCCGGAGGCGGCGCCGGTCTTGCCGCCGATGCGCATGGCCAGCCGCCCGCCCACCCCGACGGCAAAGGCAAAGCGCACCGCCTGCGGGTCCCACAGCGGCCCCAGCGCGGCGCCGGCCACACCGCGTTCGATCAGGCGCCGCAGGATGGTGGTGTTGTCCGACGGCGCGCCGCCGCCGGCATTGTCGGCGGGGTCTGCCAGCACATAGGGTCCACCCTCGCCGGCCAGCGCATGGTCGATGGCGGCATCGGGCGACAGGTAGGCCGGCATGGTGCGGCCGCGCAGCGCGTACATCTCCCGGCCGAGCCGGGCCGCCAGCGCCTCGGCCTTGGCCCGGTCGCCATCGGCGATCACCAGCATGCGGGCGCCGATATCGGCGACGTCGCCATAGGGAAAGCAGTGGATGGCGGAGATGCTGAGGATGCCGTCGCGTCCCTCCAGCGCCTTCAGGCGGTCGACGAAGCCGCGCATCGGCTGCTGCGTCGTCGGCATGGTGACGATCATCCGGCAGTCGAAGGCGGCCATCACCGGTCGGATGCGCCCGGCCGCCGCGGCGGTGACGATCTCCACCAGCTCCTCCGCCCGCTCCACGAAATCGGTGTGGGGAAACTCCTTGTAGGTGATCAGGGCGTCGGCCGCCGCCAGCATCGCCGCCGTCAGGTGGCAGTGCGGGTCGAGGGCGGCGCCAACCGGCACGCCGGGGCCGACCAGCGCCCGCACCCGGGTCAGCAGGTCGCCTTCGCAGTCGTCGTAGCCCTGGGCGATCATCGCGCCATGCAGGCCGAGGATCACGGCATCGACCGGCAGGGCGGCGCGGAGCTGCTCCAGGATCTCCTCGCGAAAGCCTTCATAGGCTTCCTGCGTGGTCGGGGCGGCGGGCTCGGCATGGGCGCAAGACCCTTCGATCACCGTCCAGCCCGCGGCCGGCGCGCGCTGGCGCAGCACCCACAGCGGCGCGGTGGTGGGGCGGGGGTGATCGGGGTGGCTGCCGGGCGGGGCGTAGAAGCAGTCGAGATAGCTCTGCCGGTTGGTCGGCACGGGGGAGAAGCTGTTGCTTTCGGTCGACAGCGAGGCGGTGAAGATGCGCATGGCACCCCGGCGGGTCAGGAGCGGTGGATGCAGGCGACCTGGTGGCCCGGACCGACCGGCTTCAGCGCCGGGTCGATGCTCCGGCAATCGGCGGTGGCGATCGGGCAGCGGGTGTGGAAGCGGCAGCCGGGCGGCGGGTTCGCGGGGCTCGGCACGTCACCCTCGAGGATCACCCGGGCGCGCCGGCGCGTCGGGTCCGGGATCGGGGCGGCCGACAGCAGCGCCTCGGTGTAGGGGTGGCGGGGGCTGGTGAACAGGGTGCGCTTGTCGGCGACCTCGACGATGCGGCCGAGATACATCACCGCGATGCGGTGGCTGATGTGGCGCATCACGGCGAGGTCGTGGCTGATGAACAGGTAGGCGAGGCCGAATTCCTCCTGCAGGTCGATCAGCAGGTTCAGCACCTGCGCCTGCACCGAGACGTCGAGGGCGGAGACCGGCTCGTCGGCCACGATCACCCGGGGCTGCACCGCCAGCGCCTTGGCGATGCCCAGGCGCTGGCGCTGGCCGCCGGAGAACTCGTGCGGATATTTCGCCATCGCCTCCGGCCGCAGGCCGACGCGCTGGAACAGCGCCGCCACCTTCTCGTCCCGGTCGCGGCCGCCGGCCAGCCCGAAATTCTCCAGCGGCTCGCCAACGATGGTGCCGGCCGACAGGCGGGGGTTCAGCGAGGAATAGGGGTCCTGGAACACGGTCTGGATGGCGCGGCGGTGGGGCCACATGGCGGCCGGCGACAGGGCGGTGATGTCGCGGCCGTCGAGGCGGATGGTGCCGGCGCTGGGCTCGATCAGCTTCAGCACGGTCTTGCCCACCGTCGACTTGCCGCAGCCCGATTCGCCGACCAGCCCCAGGGTCTCGCCCGGTGCCACCGCGAAGTCCACCCCGTCGACCGCCTGCACCGCCCCCACCTTGCGCCCGAACAGGCCCTTGTGGATGGGGAAGTGCTTCACCAGCCCGGTGGCCGACAGGACCGGGGCGGGGCCCGTGGGCGCGGCGGTCATGCGGCCTCCAGGATGCGCTCTGCCTCGTGGCAGGCGACGGAATGGGCGCCGGCGGGCTGGCGCAGGGCCGGCGCCTCGGCGGCGCAGCGTTCGGTTGCATGGCTGCAGCGCGGCGCGAAGGCGCAGCCCGGGATCGGCCTGTTCAGCGCCGGCACGATGCCGGGGATCTCCTGCAGGCGCGGCCGCCGCCCGGCCTCCTCGGCATCCAGGTCCAGGCGCGGCCGGGCGGCCATCAGGCCGCGGGTATAGGGGTGGAGCGGGCGGGCGAAGAGGTCGGCGACCGACGCCTCCTCCACCTTGCGGCCGGCATACATCACGATGACGCGCTGGCAGGTCTCGGCCACCACGCCAAGATCATGGGTGATCAGCACGATGGCGGTGCCGAGCTTTTCCTTCAGGTCGAGCATCAGTTCCAGGATCTGGGCCTGGATCGTCACGTCGAGCGCGGTGGTCGGCTCATCGGCGATCAGCACCTCGGGATCGCAGGACAGCGCGATCGCGATCATCACCCGCTGGCGCATGCCGCCGGAAAGCTGGTGGGGATATTCCCCCAGCCGGCGGCGGGCATCGGGGATGCGCACCAGCTCCAGCATCTCGCGCGCCCGTTCCAGCCCGGCCTGCCACGACACGCCGCGGTGGCGCACCACATTCTCGGCGATCTGGGTGCCGATGGTCAGCACCGGGTTAAGGCTGGTCATCGGCTCCTGGAAGATCATCGCCAGGCGCTGGCCGCGGATCGCCTTCATCGCCGGCTCGCCGAGCCCGACCAGCTCCTGGCCGCCCAGCCGGATCGAGCCGTCCACCACCCGCCCCAGGTCCCGCGGGATCAGCCCCATCACCGACAGCGCCGTCACCGACTTGCCGCAGCCCGATTCGCCGACGATGCCCAGCGTCTCCCCCTTGGCCAGGGTGAAGGAAACGCCGTCGACCGCCCGCACCACGCCGTCGAGGGTGAAGAACTGGGTGCGCAGCCCCTCGACCCGCAGCACCGGATCGGGCGTTGCCGGGGCGCTCACAGGCGCCTCGCCAGGCGCGGGTCCAGCCGGTCACGCAGGCCGTCACCGAACAGGTTCACCGCCAGCACCGTCAGCGCCAGGAAGGCGCCCGGCACCAGGATGCTCCAGGGGGCGATCTGGAAGAAGCTGCGGCCCTGGGCGATGATGTTGCCCCAGGAGGGGATTTCCGGCGGCACCCCGGCGCCCAGGAAGGACAGGGAGGCCTCGGTCAGGATCGCCGAGGCGCAGACATAGGTCGCCTGCACGATCAGCGGTGCGACCGTGTTGGGCAGGATGTGGCGCAGCAGCAGCTTCATGCCGCGCGTGCCGCCGGCGATCGCGCTTTCGACGAAGGGCTGGCCGCGCAGGGTCAGCACCACCGAGCGCACCAGGCGGGTGATCCGCGGCACCTCGGGAATGACGATGGCGGCGATGACGATGGCCAGCCCCGGCTTGGTCAGCGTGATCAGCGCGATCGCCAGCAGGATGGAGGGGATGGCCATGATGCCATCCATCACCCGCATGACGATGCCGTCGACCCAGCGGTAGAAGCCGCAGAGCAGGCCGAGGGCGAGGCCGATCAGCGAGGCGATGACGGCGACCGACAGGCCTACCACCAGCGACACCCGGGCGCCATGGATGGTGCGGGCGAACACGTCGCGGCCGAACTGGTCGGTGCCGAACCAGAACGCCTCCGATGGCGGGCGCAGGCGGCGGATCGGGTTGAGGCGGAAGGGATCGCCGGTGATCCACGGCGCGGCCAGCGCCAGCCCGGCCAGGACCGCCAGCAGCAGGGCGCCGACCACGATGGTGGGGTTGCGCCGGGTAAAGGTCCACAGGCGGGCCGCCAGCGCCGGCGGCCGCGCCTCGAAGGTGTCGGCGATGGCGGCCATCAGTAGCGGATCCTGGGATCGAGGAAGGCGTAGGAGATGTCGATCAGCAGGTTCACCAGCACCTTGACCCCGGCGAAGACCAGGATCAGCCCCTGCACGATCGGATAGTCGCGCTTCAGCACGGCATCAACCGTGAGCCGGCCGAGCCCGGGGATGTTGAACACCGTCTCGGTGATCACCACGCCCGAGATCAGGAGCGCGATGCCGATGCCGATCACGGTGACGATCGGCACCGCCGCATTCTTCAGCGCGTGCAGCAGCAGCACCCTTGTGGTGGCGAGGCCCTTGGAGTTGGCGGTGCGGATGTAGTCCTGGCTCAGCACCTCCAGCATAGAAGCGCGGGTGATGCGCGCGATCAGCGCCATGTAGGTGGTGCCAAGCGCGATCGAGGGCAGCACCAGCCCCTCGATCCATGGCCCGATCCCCTGCGCGATCGGCCGGTAGCCCTGCACCGGCAGCCAGCGCAGGTTGACCGCAAAGACATAGATCATGACATAGCCGACCAGGAACACCGGCACCGCAAAGCCCAGCACCGCGAACACCATCACCGCCCGGTCGGCGAGCCTGCGGGCCTGCCAGGCGGCGATGACGCCGACCGGGATGGCAAGGCAGACGGCGACCAGCAGCGTGCTGACGGTCAGCGACAGGGTGGGCTCCAGGCGCTGGCCGATCAGCGTGGTGACGGGCAGGTTGGAGAAGATGGAGATGCCGAGATCGCCCTGGGCGATGCGCCAGACCCAAAGGGCGAACTGCTCCAGCACCGGCCGGTCCAGGCCCAGCTTGGCGCGGATCGCCTCGATATCGGCCACGGTGGCGTCGTCGCCGGCGATCACCGCCGCCGGATCGCCGGGGGCAAAGCGCAGCAGGAAGAACACGAAGACGGCAACCACCGCCATGACCGGGATGGTCGCCAGCAGGCGGCGGATGATGTAGGCGGTCATGGCCGGGCTCCTTCACCCGGCCATGACCCGTTGCGCGGCAGGCTCACTTCTTGCTGATGTTCCAGAGGACCGTCAGGCCGGTGACGCCGATGATGCCGTCGAGCCGGTCGGAGCGGTAGGCCAGCGGCTGCGTCCACTGGCCGGTGGAGATGTAGACCACCTCGTCGATCGCCTTGGCCTGCAGCTCGGTGGAGATCTTCAGCCGCTCCTCGGCGGTCTGCGCGAAGGAATACTTGTTGCGCAGGTCCTCGATCTCGGGATTGCAGGGCCAGCCGAACAGGCCCTTGTCGCAGGCCGCGCCGATCCAGGTGTGCAGGGCCGGATTGGCGCCGCTGGTGCCGGAGCTGGTGGTCACGAAGATGTTCCAGCCGCCCTGGGCCGGCGGCTCCTTCTTGGCGCGCCGCTGCACCACCGAGCCCCAGTCCATCGCCTGCACGTCGAGCGTGAGGCCGGCTTCGCGCATCGACTGGATCACCACCTGGGTCAGGGGATTGATGGTGTGGTGGTCGGTGGCGTGCAGGATGGTGATGGGCTCGCCCTTGTAGCCGGCCTCCTTGAACATCTCGAGCGCCTTCTTGGGATTGAACTCCTTCAGCATGGCGCTGCCGCCGTCGTTCTGCAGGGGCGAGCCGCAGGTGATGAGGCCATGGCAGACGCGGTAGTATTCGGGATTGCCGATCACCGCCTGCAGGAAATCCTCCTGCTTCAGCAGGTAATACATCGCCTGCCGCGCCTTCTTGTTGTTGAAGGGCGGATGCAGGTGGTTGAGGCGGACCATGCCGAAATGGCTGTCGATCGCGCCCGTCTTCATCAGGGCGACGCCCTTGGCCTGCTGCAGGATCGGAACGAAATCGATCGAGGGCTGCTCGTAGAAGTCGATCTCGCCGGCGATCAGGGCCTGCATGGCGGTCTGCGGATCGGAGATCCACACCAGCTCGATGCGGTCGACCTTCGGGATCTTGCCGCCGGCGAATGTGTCGGCCGGTTCGGAGCGCGGCACATAGTCGGCGTTCTTCAGGTAGACGGCCTTGGAGCCGGGCACCCACTGGTCCTTGGCGAACTTGAAGGGTCCGCTGCCGATCGCCTCCTGGATCTGCTGCATCGGGTCGACCAGCGCTTCCTTCTCGCGCATGATGACCGGCACCGAGGTGCCGGTCTTGCCCAGGGCATCGAGCACCAGCCCGAAGGGCTGCGTCAGCACCAGGCGGAAGGTCTTGGCATCCACCGCCTCCAGCGCCTTGGTGAAGGACAGCAGGCGCTGGCCGACATTGTCGCGGGCGCCCCAGCGCTTCAGCGAGGCGATCACGTCCTTGGTGGTGACCGGCGTGCCGTCGTGGAACTTCAGCCCGTCGCGCAGCGTCATGGTGTAGGTCAGCCGGTCGGCGCTGATCTCGTAGGCACCCACCATCTGGGGCCGGGGCACCATGTTCTTGTCGACGCCGAACAGCGTGTCATAGACCAGCATGCCGTGGATGCCGGCGATCGTCTGGGTGGTCCAGAACGGATCGAGCGTGCGCACATCGGCATGCATCACCGCCTTCAGCACCTTTTCCTGGGCCTCGGCCCGGGACATCGTTCCCGGTGCCGCCAGCGCCAGCAGCGCAGCCGCCGCGATGGCACATTTCCGCAGCATGAACAGCCTCCTTGTGTTTCGTGGATTTGTTTGGATGGCGGAGTATGGGGGGGTAATTCCGGCCCTGACAATCGGGAAAATCAGCGGCGCCGTCCCGGCCGGCGGCGGCCCGGCAGGGCAGCATGCAGCCCTCAACCCTGCCTTCTTCTGCCTGCGATATAATAGTCTATAAGATGAAATCACGATGTAAAAATTTGTCTATAAGAATCATATCCGGACCTTCGGCGGTCCTTCCGGCAGGGCCCGGCGCGATCACATTTTTTGCCCTGTATCCCCTTGATCCAAAACAGTGATTCCGGCGCACCGGAGGCACCGGAATCGGGGCCGTGGTAGTCTTCCTGCTCAACAATGCGAGGGAGATCCGCCTGTGTTCCACGTATACGTCACCACTTCCGCGGGCCGGCAGGTCGACATGGGCCGGGCCTCCTTCCTGATGGACAAGTCGATCCTGGCACCCCTGTGCGATCAGGGACTCACCGACCAGCAGGTGTGGGATGCCTACTGCCTGGCGCACCTCGAAAAACACGGCACGCCCTTTGGCCCTGACGTCCGGGAGGACTGGGCATGAGCAAGGTTCTGGTGCCGATCATACTGACCAAGCGCGTCATCGTGCCGCCGCCAGCCAAGGGCGACATGCGGGTCGACCTGCCGGCCTCGACCGTCATGCAGTTCTTCGGCTTTGCCAAGCGCGAGTTTCCGGACGTGCCCGCCGAAACGGTGATCGGGATCACCTTGAGGCATATCCTGTTCGAGTATCACTATACCGGAGCGCCGTCCTATGCCGACGCGCTGCCATCGCACCTGCTGCGTGCCCTTCGCCGTGCCGCGGCCAATGACAGCCACAGGGAAGAGGGCGTAGAGCCCGCCGCCCTGCGCGACCTTCCGTGGCTGGAAGAGCGTTTCCGGCAGATAGATCGCCGCAAGGCCGAAAGCCAGGGCGGGCAGGCCGGCGTCGAGGGGGCCGGCGCGGATGGGGCCGCCGTCGAGGGGGGCGGCGCGGATGGGGCGTCCGGGCCCGACGTGCCGGGCGCCAGCCCTTAGCGATTGCCGCCGCCGGCGGGCCGGGCTGTGCCTCAGGCGAGCTTTGCCATCCAGCCCAGCCCGTCGGCGGTGCGCCCGCGCGGCCGGTACTCGCAGCCCACCCAGCCGGCATAGCCCAGGCTGTCGAGGGCGGCAAAGACATGGGCGTAGTTCAGCTCGCCGGCATCGGGCTCGCCGCGGTCGGGCACGCCGGCGATCTGGATGTGGCCGATGCACGGCAGCAGCGCCTCCAGCGAACGGATGACGTCGCCGTGCAGGATCTGGCGGTGATAGACGTCGTACTGCAGCTTGAGGTTGGGGGCGTCGATCTCCTCGATCACCGCCAGGGCCAGGCCGAAATCGGCCAGGAAGTATCCGGGTATGTCGCGGCGGTTGATCGGCTCGATCAGGCAGTCGATGCCGGCGCGGTCCAGCCGCTCGGCCGCCCAGGCGACATTCTCGACATAAAGGGCGCGGGCCTCGGGGCCGGCAATGCCGGCCATCACGTGCAGGGCCGGGGTGGCGGTGGCCTTGGCATGGGCGA
>CAZEQG010000013.1:0-16115 GCA_964514295.1 uncultured Alphaproteobacteria bacterium | reverse complement strand
TGCCACGCGTGATCGCTGAGCCTATTCCGGCCGGCATCGGCAACACCGAAGCCATCGGCCTCGTGCTCTACACGAAGTATATCTACTTCTTCCAGCTCGCGGGCGCGGTGCTGCTCGTCGCCATGATCGGCGCCATCGTGCTGACGCTGCGCAGCCGGCCGGGCGTGCGCAAGCAGAAGGTGGCGCTGCAGACGGCGGTGACGGCGGCCGATGCGGTGCGCATCGTGAAGGTCCGCCCGGGCGAGGGGGTGTGAGCATGGCGATCGGCCTTGGCCATTATCTGAGCGTGGCGGCGGTGCTGTTCACGCTCGGCATGCTCGGCATCTTCCTGAACCGCAAGAACGTGATCGTCATCCTGATGTCGGTCGAGCTGATGCTGCTGGCCGTCAACATCAACCTGGTGGCCTTCTCGGTGCATCTGGGCGACCTGGTGGGGCAGGTCTTTGCCATGCTGGTGCTGACCGTGGCGGCGGCGGAGGCCGCCATCGGGCTCGCCATCCTGGTGGTCTACTTCCGCAACCGCGGCTCGATCGCGGTCGAAGACATCAACCTGATGAAGGGCTGACCGGCCGATGATCGCCGCCATCGTCTTCCTGCCGCTGATCGGCGCCATCATCGCCGGCTTCTTCGGCCGCTGGCTGGGCGACCGGGGCGCGCAGGCCGTGACCTGTGGCGCCATGGGCCTGTCCATGGTGCTGGCCATCGTCGCCTTCGTGCAGGTTGCGCTGGGCGGCGCGCCGCGCACGGTCGAGATCATGCCCTGGATCGTCTCCGGCTCCTTCGAAGTGTCCTGGGCGCTGCGCTACGACACGCTGACGGCGGTCATGGGCATCGTCGTCACCGTGGTCTCGACCATGGTGCATGTCTATTCGGTCGGCTACATGCACGGCGATCCGGGCGTGCCGCGCTTCATGGCCTATCTCAGCCTGTTCACCTTCTTCATGCTGATGCTGGTGACGGCCGACAACCTGGTGCAGCTCTTCTTCGGCTGGGAGGGGGTGGGGATCGGCTTCTGGTACGACCGGCCCTCGGCCAAGGCCGCCGCGATCAAGGCGTTCCTGGTGAACCGGGTGGGCGATTTCGGCTTCGCGCTGGGCATCTTCGGCGTCTATCTGCTGTTCGATACGATCGCCTTCGACGCCATCTTCGCCGCCGCGCCGGACAAGGCCCAGGCGACCATCACCTTCCTTGGCCATGAAGGCCACGCGCTGACCGTGCTGTGCCTGCTGCTGTTCATCGGGGCGATGGGCAAGTCGGCCCAGCTCGGCCTGCACACCTGGCTGCCGGATGCGATGGAGGGGCCGACCCCGGTCTCGGCCCTGATCCATGCCGCGACCATGGTGACGGCAGGGGTGTTCATGGTGGCCCGCCTGTCGCCGCTGTTCGAATATGCCCCGGTGGCCCTCGAGGTGGTGACCTTCGTCGGCGCGCTGACGGCGATCTTCGCGGCCACCGTCGGGCTGACGCAGTTCGACATCAAGCGGGTGATCGCCTATTCGACCTGCAGCCAGCTCGGCTACATGTTCTTTGCCGCCGGGGTCTCGGCCTATGGCGCGGCCATCTTCCACCTGATGACCCACGCCTTCTTCAAGGCCCTGCTGTTCCTCGGCGCCGGCTCGGTGATCCATGCGCTGTCGGGCGAGCAGGACATGCGCCGGATGGGCGGCATCTGGAAGGTGATCCCCAGGACCTACGTGCTGATGTGGATCGGCAGCCTCGCCCTGGCCGGGGTGCCGCTGTTTGCCGGCTACTACTCCAAGGACATCGTGCTGGAGGCCGCCTACGCCTCGCATTCCGGCATGGGCAAGCTGGCCTACTGGCTTGGCATCCTGGCCGCCTTCCTGACCGCCTTCTATTCCTGGCGCCTGCTGTTCCTCACCTTCCATGGCAAGCCGCGGGCCGATCATCACGTGATGGAGCATGCCCATGAGAGCCCGCTGGTGATGCTGGCGCCGCTCTATGTGCTGGCGATCGGCGCGGTGTTCGCCGGCATGGTCGGCTATGGCTGGTTCGTGGGCGACGGGCGGGCCGCCTTCTGGGGGGCGTCGATCAAGGTGCTGCCGGAAAATGACAGCGTCGAGCATGCCCATCACGTGGCGCTGTGGGTGAAGCTGCTGCCGACACTGGTCGGGCTGGCCGGCATCGCCGGGGCCTGGTGGTTCTACGTGAAGAATCCCGCCCTGCCGGGCCAGGTGGTGGCCGCCAACTGGCAGATCCACCGCTTCCTCTACAACAAGTGGTATTTCGACGAGCTGTATGACTGGCTCTTCGTGCGCCCGGCGCGGATCATCGGCTATGCCCTGTGGAAGGGCGGCGATGGCGCGGTGATCGACGGGCTGGGGCCGGATGGCGTGGCCGGCGTGACGCGCGGGCTGGCCGCCCAGGCGAGCCGGCTGCAGACCGGCTACCTCTACCACTACGCCTTTGCCATGCTGATCGGCGTTGTCGTGCTGGTCAGCCTCTACCTGTTCCGCATGGTGGGATGACGACATGACCGCCACCTGGCCGCTCCTGTCGCTGGTCACCTTCCTGCCGCTGGTGGGGGCCGCGTTCATCTTCTGCATCCGCGGCGACGAGGCGATCGTGGCGCGCAACGCCCGCGGCGTGGCGCTGTGGACCTCGCTGATCACCTTCGTGCTGTCGCTGCTGATCTGGCTGAACTTCGATGCCGCCTCGCCCGACTACCAGATGGTCGAAAAGGCGGCCTGGATGCCCGAGTTCGGCATCGGCTACCACATGGGGGTGGACGGCATCTCGCTGTTCTTCGTGCTGCTGTCCACCTTCCTTACGCCGCTGTGCGTGCTGGCGAGCTGGGAGGCGGTGACGGAGCGGGTGAAGGAATACATGATCGCCTTCCTGGTCCTTGAGACCATGATGGTGGGCATGTTCTGCGCCCTGGACTTCGTGCTGTTCTACGTGTTCTTCGAGGCGGTGCTGATCCCGATGTTCCTGATCATCGGCGTCTGGGGCGGGCCTCGCCGGGTCTATGCGGCGTTCAAGTTCTTCCTCTACACGCTGCTGGGCAGCGTGCTGATGCTGCTGGCCATCCTCTACATGTATCTCGAGGTCGGGGTGACCGACATTCCCACCATCACCGCCCACCGCTTTGCCGCCGAGGCGCAGACCTGGCTGTGGCTGGCGCTGTTCGCCAGCTTTGCGGTGAAGGTGCCGATGTGGCCGGTGCATACCTGGCTGCCCGACGCCCATGTCGAGGCGCCGACGGCAGGCTCGGTGATCCTGGCCGGCGTGCTCCTGAAGATGGGGGCCTACGGCTTCCTGCGCTTTTCCCTGCCGATGCTGCCGGAAGCCTCGGTGATGTTCCAGCCGCTGGTGTTCACGCTGTCGGTGGTGGCCGTCATCTACACCTCCCTGGTGGCGCTGGCGCAGGAGGACATGAAGAAGCTGATCGCCTACAGCTCTGTTGCCCATATGGGCTTCGTGACGCTCGGTATCTTCACCTTCAACAAGCAGGGGCTGGAAGGGGCGGTCTATCAGATGCTCAGCCACGGCATCGTCTCGGGCGCCCTGTTCCTGTGCGTCGGGGTGGTCTATGACCGGCTGCACACGCGCGAGATCGCACGCTATGGCGGGCTGGTGCACAACATGCCGCGTTATGCGCTGGTGTTCATGGTGTTCACGCTGGCGACCGTCGGCCTGCCCGGCACCGGCGGCTTCGTGGGCGAGTTCCTGGCCCTGACCGGCGCCTTCCAGGTGAACACCTGGGTTGCCGCCCTGGCGGCCACCGGCGTGATCCTGGGGGCGGCCTATTCGCTCTGGCTCTACCGCCGCGTCGTCTTCGGCGTGCTGGAAAAGGCCGACCTCAAGGCGCTGCCCGACCTGTCGCTGCGCGAGGTCGCGGTGTTCGCGCCGCTGGTGGTGATGACCTTGTGGATGGGCATCTACCCGTCGAGCTTCCTGAAGCCCATCGGCACTTCCGTCGATGCGCTGCTGAAGGCGCATGCCGAGCGGCTGGCCGAGCTGCCGCCGCCACCGGCCCTTCGCCTGGCGGAGGTGGTGCGATGACCGCCGCGATGCTGGCGCCGGCGCTGCCGGAGATCGTGCTGGCCATCTGCGGCATGGTGCTGCTGCTGGCCGGCGTGTTCGGCGACGGGAGTAAGGCGCGGACCATCGGCTGGGGCGTGGTCGCCAGCTTCGCGGTGACCGCCGTCCTGGTGCTGGCCACCAGCGGTGGGCGCGTGGTCGGGCTGGGCGGGCTGTTCGTGACCGATCCCTTCGCGGTGTTTGTGAAGGTGCTGATCCTGCTGGCCTCTGCGGTCGCGGTGATGAACGCGCTGGACCATCTGGCGCGCGACCGGGCGCTGCTGTTCGAGGTGCCGGTGCTGATCCTCTTCGCCACCCTCGGCATGCTGCTGATGGTGTCGGCGAACGACCTGATCGCGCTCTATGTCGGCATCGAGCTGCAGAGCCTGTCGCTCTACGTGGTGGCGGCGGTCCGCCGCGACACGCTGCGCTCGACCGAGGCGGGGCTGAAGTATTTCGTCCTCGGGGCGCTTTCCTCGGGCATGCTGCTCTATGGCTGCTCGCTGATCTACGGCTTTGCCGGGGCCACCGGCTTCGAGGCGCTGGCCAAGGTGCTGGGCGAGCCGGGTGGCGGGTCGGTCGGGGTGCTGGTCGGCGTGGTCTTCCTGGTGGCGGGGCTGGCCTTCAAGGTGTCGGCCGTGCCCTTCCACATGTGGACCCCGGACGTCTATGAGGGGGCGCCGACGCCGGTGACGGCGCTGTTCGCGGTGGCGCCGAAGGTGGCGGCGATCGCGCTGTTCATCAGGGTGATGGTGGATCCGCTGGGGGCGCTGGCCGGGCAGTGGCAGCAGATCCTGGTGCTGGTGTCGATCGGCTCGATGGTGCTGGGATCGCTTGCCGCCATCAGCCAGACGAACCTGAAGCGGCTGCTGGCCTACAGCTCGATCGGCCATATGGGCTATGCGCTGGTCGGTCTGGCGGCGGCCAATGAGGAAGGGGTGCGCGGCATCCTGGTCTATATGGCGCTCTACCTGTTCATGACCGCGGGCACCTTCGCGGTGCTGCTGGCGATGCGCCGCCAGGGCCGTGCGGTCGAGGCGATCGGCGATCTTGCCGGGCTCTCCAAGACCCATCCGATGATGGCCGTGGCGCTCACGCTGTTCATGTTCTCGATGGCGGGCGTGCCGCCGCTCGCCGGCTTCTTCGGCAAGTTCTACGTGTTCATGGCGGCGGTGAACGCCGAGCTTTATGTGCTGGCCGTGATCGGCGTGCTGGCGAGCGTGGTGGGCGCCTTCTACTACCTGCGGATCGTGAAGATCGTCTGGTTCGATGTGCCCGAGGAAGCGCTCGACCGCCATGTCGCCTGGGATCTGGGGGTGGTGATGACGGTGGGCGCGCTGGTCACCGGCCTGTTCATCATCTGGCCGGCGCCGCTGCTGGACGGGGCTGCCTATGCCGCCGGGGCCTTCTTCCCGGGATGACGGCCGAGGGCCTGCGGCTGCCGCCGGTCTATCGCCTGGTCGCGCTGGAGGAGGTTGCCAGCACCAATGACGAGGCCAGGCGCCTGGCCCGCGACGGGGCGCCGGAGGGGACCGTGGTCTGGGCCCGGGCGCAGACCGGCGGGCGCGGGCGCATGGGGCGGGCCTGGGCCAGCCCGCGCGGCAACCTCTACATGTCGCTGGTGCTGCGCCCGGACTGCGCGCTGGCAGAAGCCGCACTGCTGTCCTTCGTCGCCGCCGTCGGCCTGGGCGAGGCGCTGGGAACGGTGCTGCCGGCGCTGGCCGAGGTCCGCTTCAAATGGCCCAACGACATCCTGCTCAACGGGCGAAAATGCGCCGGCATCCTGCTGGAAAGCGATGTCGCGCCGGATGGCCGGCCGGAATTCCTGGTCATGGGCATCGGCGTCAACCTGGTGACGCATCCGGAAGCGACGACCTATCCGGCGACCGATCTTGCCTTCGAGGGCGCCCCGCCGGTGGCGCCGGAGGTTGTGCTGCAGGCCTTCTGCCGCCATTTCCTGGTATGGTCCGCGCGCTGGCTGGACGAGGGCTTCGCCCCGGTGCGCCGGCGCTGGCTGGCCCATGCCGCCGGGCGCGGCGACATGCTGACGGTGGCGCTTCCGGGAGGCGGTGGGACGATCACCGGCCGCTTCGCTGATCTCGACGAGAGCGGCGCCCTGGTCCTGGAAGCCGATGCCGGCCGGCATCTGGTGCATGCCGGCGACGTGCTGCTGCAGGGAGGTTCCTGATGCTGTTGGCCATCAATGCCAACAACACCAACATCAAGTTCGCCCTCTATGACGGCGACACGGAGCGCGGCGCCTGGCGTGCCGCGACCAACGCCAAGCGCACGGCCGACGAATATGCGGTGTGGATGACGCAGCTTATGGCGCTGGAGCAGCTTAAGCCCGGCGACGTCAGCGCCGCCATCATCGCCACCGTGGTGCCGGAAGCGCTGTTCGAGCTGACCCACCTGTGCCGGCGCTATTTCGGCTGCGAGCCGCAGGTCTACGGCAAGGCCGCCGACCGCCACATCGCCCGCGTCGACCGGCCGGACGAGGTGGGCGCCGACCGCCTGATCAACACCATTGCCGCCCATGCCCTCTATGGCGGCCCGGCCATCGTCGTCGACCTGGGTACCGCCACCACCTTCGACGTGGTCGATGCCGAGGGCAATTATCGCGGCGGGGCGATCGCGCCGGGGATCAACCTGTCCATGGACGCGCTGTCGAACGCGGCGGCGGCGCTGCCGCGCATCGCCGTGCAGCAGCCGGCCAAGGTGATCGGCACCACCACGGTCGGCTGCATGCAGTCGGGCGTGTTCTGGGGCTATGTCGGCTTGATCGAGGGGCTGGTGCAGCGCATCAAGGGCGAGTATGGGCAGCCCATGACGGTGCTGGCGACCGGCGGCCTTGCGCCGCTTTTCGCCGGTGCCACCCCCGCATTCGACCGTATCGTGCCCGACCTCACCATGCGCGGCCTGGTGATCGTGCACCGGAGACAGCATGGCCAAGCGTAACGGGGCCGGTCCCGACCTGTATTTCCTGCCGCTCGGCGGGGCGGGGGAGATCGGCATGAACCTCAATCTCTACCGCCACGCCGGCAAATGGCTGATGATCGATCTCGGCATCACCTTCGGCGACGACCTGACGCCGGGGATCGAGGTGATCATGCCCGACCCCGCCTTCATCGAGGAGGAAAGGGAGGATCTGGTCGGCCTGGTGCTCACCCACGCCCATGAGGACCACCTGGGGGCCGTGCCCTATCTGTGGCCGCGGCTGGGCTGTCCGATCTATGCCACGCCCTTCACCGCGGCGGTGCTGCGCCGCAAGCTGGCCGAGCATGGGCTGGCCGACAAGGTGCCGCTGCGCGAGGTGGCGATGTCGGGGCGTTTCGGCATCGGCCCCTTCGACCTGGAACTGATAACGCTGACCCATTCGATCCCCGAGCCCAATGCCGTGGTGATCCGCACCGCCGCCGGCACGGTTCTGCACACCGGCGACTGGAAGTTCGATCCCGACCCCCTGATCGGCCCGACCGCCGACGAGCGGCGGCTGATCGAGGTGGGCAACGAGGGGGTGCTGGCGCTGGTCGGCGATTCGACCAACGTGTTCCGCCCCGGCGAGGCGGGATCGGAAGCCTCGGTCCGCGAGGCGCTGACCGCGCTGGTGGCGGCGCGCAAGGGCAAGGTCGCGGTCGCCTGCTTTGCCAGCAACGTCGCCCGCCTGTCGACCATCGCCGAGGTGGCGCGGCGCTGTGACCGGCATGCCGCACTGGTCGGCCGCTCCCTCCATCGCATCGACGAGGCGGCGCGGGCGACCGGCTATCTCAAGGGCGTGCCGCCCTTCCTCAGCGATCACGATGCCGGCTTCCTGCCGGCCGACAAGGTGCTGCTGATCTGCACCGGCAGCCAGGGCGAGCCGCGGGCGGCGCTGACCCGCATCGCCGAGGGCAGCCATCCGCATGTCACGCTGGGGCCGGGCGATGCGGTGATCTTCTCCTCCCGCATCATTCCCGGCAATGAGCGGGCGATCGGCCGGCTGCAGAACCGGCTGGCCGACCGCGGCGTGGAGATCGTGACCGAGCGCGACGAGGCGATCCACGTGTCCGGCCATCCGGCGCGCGACGAGCTGGCGCGCATGTACCAGCACATCCGTCCGCGCATCGCCGTGCCGGTGCATGGCGAGGCGCGGCACCTGCGCGAGCATGCCGCGCTGGCGCTGTCCTGCCAGGTGCCGCATGCCGTGGTGGTGGCCAATGGCGACCTGCTGCGCCTTGCCCCCGGCGCGCCGGAGATCGTGGACCAGGTTGCATCCGGCCGGCTCGCGGTCGACGGCAAGCGGCTGGTGGCGCTCGACGACGACATGCTGCGCGACCGCCACCGCCTGACCTTCAACGGCACCGCCATGGTCACCGTGGTGCTGGACCGCAACGGCAAGCTGCTGGCGGAGGCGCAGGTCAGCGCGCCCGGCCTGCTGGCGGCCGAGGATGCGGCGATCGGGCCGCTGATCGATGCGGTGGACGCCGCGGTCGCCAAGCTGCCGGCCAGCGCCCGGCGCGATGACGACCAGGTGCGCGAGGCCGCGCGCCGTGCCGCCCGGCGGCATCTCCACGATACCGTCGGCAAGAAGCCGCTGACCGAGGTCCATGTCGTGAGGGTGTGATGATCGGACGCCTGAACCATGTCGCCATCGTGGTGCCGGATCTGCAGGCGGCCGCCGCCATCTATCGCGGCGCGCTGGGCGCCAAGGTGTCGGCGCCTCTTGACCTGCCGGACCATGGCGTCACCACGGTCTTCGTCGAGCTGCCGAACACCAAGATTGAGCTGCTGCACCCGCTGGGCGAGGGATCGTCGATCGCTGGCTTCCTCGCCAGGAACCCGTCCGGGGGCATGCATCATCTCTGTTATGAGGTCGAGGACATACTGGCCGTGCGCGACCGGCTGAAGGCCGAGGGGGCGCGGGTGCTCGGCGATGGCGAGCCGCGCATCGGGGCGCATGGCAAGCCGGTGCTGTTCCTCCACCCGAAGGATTTCTGCGGGACGCTGGTTGAACTGGAGCAGGCGTGAACCCGGTCTCCGCCATCGTCCTATATGTCGTCATCTGGTGGCTGGTGCTGTTCGCGGTGCTGCCCTGGGGCGCGCGCCCGCTCGACAATCCCGAGCCTGGCCACGCCGACAGCGCGCCCGCGCGCCCGCGCATCGGGCTGAAATTCGCCATCACCACCATCATCGCGGCGCTGCTGTGGGGGGCGGCCCATGCCGTGATCGTCAGCGGGCTGATCAGCTTCCGCACGCCCTGACCCGAAGGGCGCGCACGGCCACTTGCTCGGCAAGTGGCGCCCAAATCTTGGTCATCTGCCCGCTCTTCGGGCCTTCGCTCTGGAATCTGCACAAAAAATAAGGCAAGAGACGTATTTTCTCTTGCCCGCAGCGGCCCTTCGGCCTAATTCTTACCTTGGTCAAAGGCTTTTCGTGGTTTTGACCACCGCCTGATGGCGATTCCTCCCTAAACTCGGGCCGCGCTGGGTTTCCAGCGCGGTTTTCTTTTGCACCGGGAGAATAGCGAGTCCCTCGGGGGACGTCATGCTTTTTCTGCATGTTGGTCAGGGTTTTTTGCGCTATGGAAGTGGCGGGCGGGGCAAGGGGGTATGCAGGACATGCGTCCTCTTCTCGTGCTGTTGCCGGCGCTGCTGGCTGCCGGCCCTGGCTTGGCCGAAACCGTGACCATCGGGCGCGACGCCTGCCGCCGCGCCGTGGCGCACCAGCCGGCGCCGGATGTGACGTATCAGCCCGGGCGTGACGTGCACGGGCGGCCGGTGGCACCGGCCGACCTGTCGCCATCGCCGATCACGCCGCCGGACACCATCGCGATCGACCTCAAGACCAATCTCTACACCACCCCCACGGCCAGCCGGCCGATCCTGGGGGAGGCGGTGGTGGGGCGGGTCGAGGTGTCCCGCGACGGGCGCATCACCTTCAACGGCCAGCCCCTGACCGCCGCGGACCAGGCGGCGGTGGAGGCCGCCTGCCGCGAGCATCTGCGCCGACGCTAGCCCAAGCCCAAGCCGGCTAGAAATAGGTCCGGATCGCCCCGGTCACGGTGTAGTCGTCATCGACCAGGTGGATGAGCTGCCAGCGGTCAAAGGTAAGGCAGGGGTGGGAGATGCCGAAGGCCACCATGTCGCCCACCGCCAGCGGGCTGTCGGCCGGCAGGTCGAGGTAGCCGTGCTGGTCGTTCATGCCGGTGATGCGGTGGCCGGCGGGCATCGGCCTTGGCACCCGGTCGCCGGGCCGCGCCCAGTGCAGGGGCTTCGGCCAGGAATGATCCCAGGAGGCATCGCGCTTGCCCATGGTCACCAGTGCCCGCGTCGGCTCCGGGCGCGACTGCACATAGGCCCAGACCTCGATCGCCGGCCGCGGCCGCTCCGCCCAGCCGGTACGCGCGGCGATGCCGTCATAGAGGTCCTCGTACATCGCGGAATCATGCGTCAGATAGCAGCCGCTGCGGGTCAGAAGCCGGGTCGGCCGGCGCAGGTTGAGGGCGCCGAAGTGGCGGGCGACCAGGTCGTAGAAGGCGGAGCCGCCGGCGGTCAGGATCAGCGGGCCGGCCCCGGCAAGGTCCAGGGCGTCGATCATCCGCGCGATGTCGCAGAGATAGGCAAGGAACGCCTCGACCTGCGCCGGATCGCCCATCAGCCCCTCGAAGCCCTCGACGCCGCGCAGCGACAGATGCGGCTCGGCCGCCTTCACCGCGCGCGCCACCGTCTCGGCCTCGGCGAGCGAGCGGCAGCCCGTGCGGCCGCCGACAAAGCCGCCCTCAAGGAACAGGTTGATCGGCCGGCCGACATTGCGGGCCCGGGCGGCGGCCGCGATCTGCTCCACATTGGCGACGGAATCGGCCAGGCAGTAGAATTCGAAGGCCGGATCGCGCGCCATCTCGTCGAGCACGAAGCGGATGCCCTGGCGGCCGACCAGCTGATTGGCCAGCACCACCCGCGGGCAGCCGAAGGCGCGGGCGACCTGAAGCTGGTGGACGGTGCCCACGGTCATCGCCCAGGCCCCGCCGGCGAGCTGGCGGGCGAAGAGCTGGGGGGCCATGGTCGTCTTGCCATGCGGGGAGATGGCGGCATGCGCGCCATCCAGGAAGGCGCGCATCAGCCCTTCGTTGTGGGCGATGGCCGACTGCTTCAGCACGCAGGCCGGCAGCGGCAGATCCTCCGCCAGCAGGTTCCAGCACCGGGCCCCCACCGCCGACAGCGGCATCGCGGCAATTCCCCCGGGCATCCCCTTGAAGCAGCCATCGACCAGGCCTTCCTCGACCGCGCGCAGATCCATGGGCTTTCCTCCGCTTTTCCTCGCGCCGGATGATTGCCCGCCGGGGCGGCCGCGTCTAGGCTTCGCGGGCCATGGCCGAACCGATCGCAAATCCGCTGGCCGACCGCAGCGCACCCTATGGCGCCCGCCAGCGCGCCGTGCTGGACGATGCCGGCAGCGCCGCCGCCCGGGCAGAGATCGCCTCCTGGCAGGGCTACGCGCCGACGCCGCTGCGGCTGCTCGATGGCCTCGGCTGCATGGTGGGCTACAAGGACGAGGCGGGGCGCTTCGGCCTGGGCAGCTTCAAGGCCCTGGGCGGGGCCTACGCGGTGCAGCGCCAGGTGGCGCTCGCCGGCGGCCGCAAGGTCACGGTCGCCTGCGCGACCGACGGCAATCATGGCCGCTCCGTCGCCTGGGGCGCGGCGCGCTTCGGGGCGGGCTGCGTAATCTATGTGCACGAGACGGTGAGCAGCGGCCGGATCGCCGCTATCGCCGCCTATGGCGCCGAGGTGCGGGTGGTGCCCGGCACCTATGACGATGCCGTGCGCCAGGCGGCCGCCGATGCCGCGGCCAATGGCTGGATCGTGGTGTCCGACACCAGCTATCCGGGCTACACCGACATCCCGCGCGACGTGATGCAGGGCTACACCGTGATGGCGGCCGAAGCGCTGGAGCAGTGGCCGGGGCCGCCGCCGACCCATTGCTTCCTGCAGGCCGGGGTGGGCGGCATGGCGGCGGCGGTGGTCTCGGTGCTGTGGCGCCGGTTTGCCGGGGCGCGGCCGCTGGTGGTGACGGTGGAGCCCGAGCGCGCGGCCTGCGTGGTGGAGAGCGTGCGCCGGGGCCGGGCGGCCAGTGTGGGCGGCGGGCTCGACACGCTGATGGCGGGGCTGGCCTGTGGCGAGACCTCGCTGATTGCCTGGGAGCTGCTGGAGCAGGGTGCCGATTTCGCGATGACGGTGAGCGACGATCAGGCGGTGGCGGCGATGCGGCTGCTGGCGGCGCGGGGCATCATCGCCGGCGAATCGGCCGTGGCGGGCCTTGCCGGCTTCCTCGAGTCGCTGGCCGCCGGGCGCCTCGGCCTCGGCCCCGCCTCGCGGGTGTTGCTGTTCGGCAGCGAGGGCGACACCGATCCCGAACTCTACCGCCGGCTGGTGGCGTGATGGGCATCAATGCGCCGCGCCTGCTGTCGCGCATCGCGCGCCTGGCCGAAATCGGCGCCATCCCCGGCGGCGGCTGCTGCCGGCTGGCGCTGAGCGAGGAGGACCGGCAGGGCCGCGACCTGGTCGTGGGCTGGATGCGCGACCTCGGGCTTGCCATCCACATCGATCCGATCGGCAATGTCTTTGCCACCCGGGCCGGTCGGCGCGACCTGCCGCCGGTGATCACCGGCAGCCACATCGACACCGTGCGCACCGGCGGCCGCTACGACGGCAACCTTGGCGTGCTGGCCGGGCTGGAGGTGGTGGAGCGGCTGAACGAAGCCGGCATCAAGACCGAGCGGCCGCTGGTGGTTGCCTTCTTCACCAATGAGGAGGGGGCGCGCTTCCATCCCGACATGATGGGCAGCCTGGTCCATGTCGGCGGCCTCGACCCGGCGCAGGCGCTGGCCGCCCGCGGCATCGATGGCGCGGTCCTCGGCGACTGCCTCGGCGCCATCGGCTATCGCGGCAGCACCTGGTTCCCGCGTGCCGCCCATGCCTTCGTCGAGCTGCATGTCGAGCAGGGGCCGGTGCTGGAGCGGGAAGGCATCACCATCGGCGCGGTCGAGGGCGTGCAGGGCATCTCCTGGAGCGAGTACACGATCTCCGGCACCTCCAATCACGCCGGCACCACGCCGATGCGGCTGCGCCACGACGCCGGCTATGTCGCGGCCGAGGTGGCCGGCTTCGTGCGGCGCCTGGCGCGCGAGCTGGGCGGCGACCAGGTGGGCACGGTGGGGGCGCTGGAGCTGCGGCCGAACCTGATCAACGTCATCCCGCATACCGCGGTGTTCACGGTTGACCTGCGCAACACTGACGAGGCCGTGCTGCAGGCAGCCGAAGCCCGGCTGGATGCCTTTGTGACCCAGACGGCCGCGGCGGAGGGCTGCGCGGCCGCCCACCGCAGCCTGGCGCGCTTCGAGCCCGTCGCCTTCGATCCCGCCATGGTCGCGCGGGTGGAGCGGCTGGCCGCCAGCCATGGCCGCAGCGTGCGGCGGATGCCGAGCGGGGCGGGCCATGACGCGCAGATGCTGGCGCGGGTCTGCCCGGCCGCCATGATCTTCGTGCCTTCCGTCGGCGGCATCAGCCACAATGTGCGCGAGTTCACCAGCGAGGCGGATATTGCCGCCGGCGCCGACATCCTTTTCGACCTGCTGCTGGAACTGGCGATGGAGAGCTGAGCCATGCCCCGAATCCTCACCATCGGCGCCGCCCAGATGGGCCCGATCGCCCGCACCGAGACCCGCGCCCAGGTGGTCGAGCGCCTGATCGCCCAGCTTGAGGCGGCGGCGGCGCGCGGCTGCGACCTGGCGGTGTTCCCCGAGCTGTCGCTGACGACCTTCTTCCCGCGCTGGTTCATGGCCGACTGGGCCGAGGTCGACGCATGGTTCGAGCGCGCCATGCCGGGCCCGGACACCGAGCCGCTGTTCGCCGCGGCAAGGCGGCTGAAGATCGGCTTCCACCTGGGCTACGCCGAGCTGACGGCAGAGGGGCGGCGCTTCAACACCGCCATCCTGGTCGGCAAGGACGGTGCGATCCTGGGCAAGTACCGCAAGATCCATCTGCCCGGCCATGCCGAGAACGAGCCCTGGCGCGCCTTCCAGCACCTGGAGAAGCGCTATTTCGAGGTCGGCGACCTCGGGTTCCGGGTGTTCGATGCCTTCGGCGCGCGCATCGGCATGGCGATCTGCAACGACCGGCGCTGGCCCGAAACCTATCGCTGCCTCGCCCTGCAGGGGGCCGAGGTGATCCTGATCGGCTACAACACCCCGGTGCACAATCCGCCGGCTCCCGATCATGACCGGCTGTCCTGGCAGCACAATGCCCTGGTGCTTCAGGCCGGCGCCTACCAGAACGCCTGCTGGGTGGTGGGCGTGGCCAAGGCCGGGCCGGAGGAGGGGGTGCCGATGATCGGCGGTTCCCAGATCGTCGCCCCGTCCGGCGAGGCGGTGGCGCTCTGCGTGACCGATGGCGACGAGCTGGTGACCTATGCCTGCGACCTCGACATGGCCCAGAGCTACCGCCGCACCACTTTCAACTTCGCCCTCCACCGCCAGCCCCAGGCCTATACGCTGGTCACGGCCACCAGGGGACCGGTGACCACCGCGCAGGCGCTGGCCATCGAAGGGCGCACCGCGCAGGCGGCCGAATAGGGCCGGCGCCGGCTCAGTCCAGGTGGAGGCGGACGCTGAGGTTCTTGTAGGACAGGCCGACCCTGCTCAAGAGGCCCGCATACTCCTCCGCCGAATAGAGCGGCGCCCGCGCCTCCATGCCGCCAAGCTCGCAGTACTTCGCCATCCACGGGTCGACGATGACAGAGCTGTCTTCGTCCCAGGAATAGAGCGAGATCTCATTCTCCTCCGCCTGCTCCCTGGGGCAGCCGACGGCCACGAAGGCGTGGTTCGTGTAGCCAATGCCCTGCATCATGCCGAAGGTCGTCGAAAGATAGGTGATCGGCCGGCAGCCGTGCTTGTAGAGCCACCAGAACAGGAAGGCCGCGATCTCCCCACAGTTGCCACCGCCTAGTTTCTTGCCCCGCTGCCGCGACAGCAGTGTCGACCCGATAAAGTGACGCTGCCGTTCGAGGAAGTCGCCATCGACCTCGGCGATCTTGGTCCGGATGAATTTCTGCACCAGAAGCAATTCGTCCTCGGACTGTTTCTCCGACTGCACCTCGGAGATCATCTCGTTGTAGGGCGACTTGTTCTCGGCGTTGATCCGCTCGAGGTTCGCGATCACCTTGAGCTTCTGGCCGAGCCGTTCGAGGGCTTGGCCGATGGTGGCGAGGCGCGGATCACTGTCCTTCATCCCCGGTCCCCCCGCCTGTCAGGCGTTCACGGTCACCATCGCGGAGCCGAGCCCCTCCAGCCGTGCCTCGATGTGCTCGCCCTCCCTCGCCCAGTGCGGCAGGGGCAGCGAGCCGGCCATCACCACCTGGCCGGGTTCCAGCGCCAGCCCCTGCCGGCCGAGCACGGCGGCCAGAACGCGCACGGATTCAAGCGGATGGCCCAGCACCTCTGCACCCCGCCCCTGCAGCAGCGGCGCGCCGTTCACCACCGTGGTGCCGGTCACCGCCGCAAGGTCGATGTCGCGCCACGCCGCGACGGCCGGCCCCAGCACGAAGCCGGCATGGAACATCGCATCGGCGATCATGCCGGGCGCGCCGAAGCTGCGGAAATCGCCGTAGCGGTCGTCCACCAGCTCGATCGCCGGATGGATGTGGGAGACGGCGGCGGCCGCCTCCTGCCGGCTGACCGGCCCGGTGAGCCTTGCTCCCATCACGAAGGCGATCTCGCATTCGATGCCAAGCCGGGTGAAGGTGGCGGCACTGACGGTAGCCGGGCTGTCGTGCCGGCCGTCCGCAAGCATGGCGCCGGCGCCAGGCCCGTCCATGTTGATGAGTTCCTGCATGCGCCGGGTGGTCACGCCCAGCTTCCAGCCCACCAGCGGCCCCCGCCCGGCGGCCAGCAGGCGGCGGGTGACGGCCGCCTGCACGGCGTAGCCATCGTCCTGGGAGGCAGGCTTCAGCCCGGCCGGCAGGTCGGCGATGTCCCGGCCCGCCAGCCGGCGCGCGGCGATGAAGGCGGCGCATTCCTCGATCATGGTCATTGCCCGGCATGG
>CAZEQG010000012.1:0-16761 GCA_964514295.1 uncultured Alphaproteobacteria bacterium | reverse complement strand
TGCGCCGCCCGGGCGGGCCGGCCGGCGCAGGCTGCCGGCGCCTGATCCAGGTCGCAGGGGGGCGGGATCGCGATGATCTTGTCGAAGCTGGTCATGCCTGCCCGGGTGGTCGCGGCCGGCGAACACTGGAGCCCGGCCGGCAGGCCGGCAAGGGGATTCTTGCGCCGGCGCGGCGCCGCCGCCATCCCGCCCCTTGATCGCCGGCGGCGCCCGGCGTATAAGCGCGGCCTTCCACGAGGAGCAGCGCGATGAAGGCCGACATCCACCCGGACTACCACGAGATCACCGTGGTGATGACGGACGGCAAGACCTACAAGACCCGGTCGACCTGGGGCAAGGCCGGCGACACCATGCGGCTGGAGATCGATTCCGCCTCGCATCCCGCATGGACCGGCCAGCACCGCATCGTCGACAGCGGCGGTCAGGTCGCCAAGTTCAACAAGCGCTTCGCGAATCTGGGGCTGAAGTAGCCTCGTCGAGCCGCGCCACGCGCCCGTAGAGGGTGCTGGAGCGTTCAAGAAGATTGCGCAGGCGCCGCGGCATGGCCCGTGCCCCATCCTGGTCGAGATGGACCGGATGGCGCGACAGGCGGTGCTCCGGCGCCCTTGCATGTTCCAGGCTGATCTCGCCATCGGCCACCGCCCGCCGCAGCAGCAGCCAGGCCATCACCTCGGTCAGGCGGGCCGTCACCCGCATCGATTCGCGCGAGATCATCACCGCCTGCAGCGGCGACACGGCGCGGCGGTCCAGCGGCTCCTGGTGGCGCACATAGTCGCGCGCCTCGTAGAGCAGGGTCATCGTCTCGTCGAAGGGCCCGATGAAGGCTCTGGCCATGGGCGTTCCAGCGGATTGGTTGCGCTGCCGGAACAGTATCGCCCGCTTGACGGCCGGCGCCAAGGTCTTGAATGAGGGCGGCCGCTACCTAGATCGATGGTGTCGCGGTTGCCCGCCAGGGGACCGCGGCGGACAGATGACGGGGCCGACCTGGCGGTGGCCCCCAGAGATCCATGTTGCTCAACGGAGGACATGCCATGCGCAGCTTCGATTTCACGCCCGTTTTCCGTTCCACCATCGGCTTCGACCGGATGATGCAGCTGGTCGATTCCGCGCTGCGCGAGAGCGTGGCGCAGGCGCCTGCCTATCCGCCCTACAACATCGAGAAGCTGGGCGAGGACAGCTACCGCATCACCATGGCGGTGGCCGGCTTTGGCCCCGGCGACATCGATGTCACGGTCGAGGATCGCCAGCTTCTGGTCCGCGGCAAGATCGAGGCGAAGGAGGAGGACAAGGCCGTCTACCTCTATCGCGGCATCGCCGGGCGCGCCTTCGAGCGCCGCTTCGACCTGGCCGACCACATCAAGGTGGTGGCGGCGTCGATGGAGAACGGCCTGCTGCACATCGAGCTGGCCCGCGAGGTTCCGGAGGCGCTGAAGCCCCGGAAGATCGAGGTGGCCGCGGCCGGTTCGGCCACCAAGGCGATCGAGCGCAAGGCCGCCTGACGCCGTTCAGCAAGCCTCACTGACGCGACGGCGGGCCGCAAGGCCCGCCGTTTTTGCTTGCGCGCCGCGGCCGTTCGCCCCCTTGCCGTCCGCATTAATGTCTATTAGTCTCGACATATGGAGACAACTGCCGCGATCGCCGCCTTCGCCGCACTGGCGCAGGATACCCGGCTCGGCGTGTTCCGCCTGCTGATGGCCCATGAGCCCGCCGGGCTGGCGGCAGGCGAGATCGCGCGGCAGATCGGCGTGCCACACAACACCATGTCGGCCCATCTGGCGGTGCTCGGCCGGGCCGGGCTGGTGGCGGCGGAGCGGCGCAGCCGGTCGATCATCTACCGGGCCAGGCCCGGCCAGGTGCGCGCCCTTGCCAGCTTCCTTGTCAGCGACTGCTGCGGCGGCCGGCCCGAGATCTGCGGCCCGCTGGTTGCCGAGTTCACCCCCTGCTGCCCGCCCGGCCCTGCCGCGGCCGAGGGGACCCTACATGGCTGACCGCCCCTGCAGCGTGCTGTTCCTGTGCACCGCCAACTCCGCCCGCTCGATCTTGGCGGAGGGCATCCTCGCCAGGGACGGCGCGGCGGGCTTCCGCGCCCATTCCGCCGGCAGCCGGCCGCGCGGCGCGGTCAACCCGCTGGCACTCACGGTGCTGCAGCGCTTCGGCTATCCGACCGCCGGGCTGCGCTCCAAGGGCTGGGACGAGTTCGCGGTACCGGGCGCGCCGGCGATGGACGTCATCATCACCGTCTGCGACAGCGCGGCGGGCGAAACCTGCCCGATCTGGCCCGGCCAGCCGACCACCGCGCATTGGGGCATTCCCGACCCGGCCGCCGTCGAGGGCAGCGATCAGCAGAAGGAGGCCGCCTTCGTTACCGCCTTCCACCGGCTGCAGGCGCGGATATCGGCCTTGACCGCCCTGCCGGTCGCGCGTCTCGACCGCGACACGCTCGCCGCCCGGCTGCGCGAGATCGGCAGCAATGCTGCCGCCGCGGACGCGGCGTGACGGCGGCGGTGGAGGCATCGGCGATGTCCAGTTTCGAACGCCACCTCACGCTCTGGGTTGCGCTGTGCATCGTCGCCGGCATCGCCCTCGGCCATCTGGCGCCAGGCCTGTTCCAGGCCGTCGGCGGGGCGGAGATCGCCAAGGTGAACCTGCCGGTCGCCGCCCTCATCTGGCTGATGATCGTGCCGATGCTGATCCGGATCGATTTCGCCGCCATCGCCGGCGTGCGGGCGCATTGGCGCGGCATCGGCGTCACGCTGCTGGTCAACTGGGCGGTGAAGCCCTTCACCATGGCCGCGCTGGGCTGGCTGTTCATCGGCCATCTGTTCCGGCCCCATCTGCCCGCCGACCAGATCGAAAGCTATATCGCCGGGCTGATCATCCTGGCGGCGGCCCCATGCACGGCGATGGTGTTCGTGTGGTCGAACCTGACCAGGGGCGAGCCGCATTTCACGCTGAGCCAGGTGGCACTCAACGACACCATCATGGTGTTCGCCTTCGCGCCCATCGTGGGGCTGCTGCTCGGCCTGTCGGCGATCGCCGTGCCTTGGGACACGCTGGTCCTGTCGGTGGCACTCTATATCGTGGTGCCGGTCATCGCCGCGCAGTTCCTGCGCCGCCGCCTGCTGGCCAAGGGCGGCGAGCCGGCGCTGCAGCGCTTCCTCGGGCGCATCCAGCCGCTGTCCCTGGCCGCCCTGCTGGCCACCCTGGTGCTGCTCTTCGGCTTCCAGGGCGGGCAGATCCTGGCCCAGCCGCTGGTCATCGCGCTGCTCGCCGTGCCGATCCTGATCCAGGTCTATTTCAACGCCGGTCTTGCCTATCTGCTTAACCGCGTGGCTGGCGAACGCCACTGCGTGGCCGGCCCGTCGGCCCTGATCGGCGCCTCCAACTTCTTCGAGCTCGCGGTCGCCGCCGCCATCAGCCTGTTCGGCTTCCATTCCGGCGCCGCGCTCGCCACCGTCGTCGGCGTGCTGATCGAGGTGCCGGTGATGCTGACCGTGGTGTGGATGGTGAACCGCTCCAGGGACTGGTACGAGAGGGCCGGGGCCCGTGAAGGACTTGGCTGAGGCGGGCGGCACCCTCAGCCGGCCAGGGCCAGCGCCGCCCCGCCCAGCGCCGCGGCGATCACCACCAGCCATGGCGGGGATTTCCAGGCCATCAGCAGCACGAAGCAGCCCAGCGCCAGCGCGAACTCCCGCAGATCGGTGACCGCGCTGGTGAAGACCGGGGAATAGAGCGCCGCGCCAAGGATGCCGACGACCGCCGCGTTCGCCCCCTGCATCGCCGACTGCGCCCAGGCCAGGCGGCGGAACCCGTCCCAGAAGGGCAGGACGCCGGAGAGGATGAGGAAGCCCGGCAGGAACAGCGCGAGCAAGGCCAGGACCGCACCGGCAGGCCCATTGGGCTCCGGCCCCAGAACGGCGCCGAGATAGGCCGCGAAGGTGAAGAGTGGGCCCGGCACCGCCTGCGCCGCGCCATAGCCTGCGAGGAACGCGTCCGCGCTCACCCAGCCGGGCTCGACGACCTCGGCCTGCAGCAACGGCAGCACCACATGGCCGCCGCCGAACACCAGGGCGCCGGCCCGGTAGAAGCTGTCGAGAACGGCCAGCGCCTGCCCCTGCCCCGCCAGCGCCGGCAGCAGTGCCAGCAGCAGGCCGAACAGCACGAGGGCGGCGACCCCCGCCGCGCGCGATACCGGCACCGCCACATGCGCGCCCGTGGTCGCCGCACCGCGCCTGAGCACCAGCCCGGCCACGCCGCCCAGCAGGATGGCGCCGACCATGCCGAAGGCGCCCGGGAGAAAGGCCAGGACGCCCACCGCCGCCAACGCAATGGTAGCCCGCTCGCGGTCCGGGCAGAGGTTGCGGGCCATCCCCCAGACGGCCTGGGCGACGATGGCAACCGCCACGATCTTCAGGCCGTGCAATGCCCCCGTTCCCACCGGCCCGGCGATCTCGCCCGCCGCCATGGCGAACAGCAACAGCAGCACGGCCGATGGCAGGGTGAAGGCGACGAAGGCCGCCAAGGCGCCAAGCCAGCCGGCCCGCATCATGCCCAGGGCAAATCCCGTCTGGCTGGAGGCTGGCCCGGGCAGGAACTGGCAGAGCGCCACCAGATCGGCATAGGCCTGGTCGCTCAGCCACCGGCGGCGGGTCACCAGCTCGTCCCGGAAATAGCCGAGATGCGCGATCGGCCCGCCGAAGGAGGTCAGCCCCAGCTTCAGGAAGGCCATGAACACCTCCCCCCGGCTGCCCCGCGTGCCGGCGTCCTGGGCCGTGCCTGCCTGATCGCTCATCATTGCCCCGCCTCGTCCTTCAGTTCCCGCAGCCGCTCGCGCGCCACCGCCAGCCCCTGGCGGCCCTTTTCCGTGATCGCGTAGTACTTCCGCGATACCCGCCCGCGCCGCTCGGTGCGGCTCGTCAGATAGCCGTCCCGCGTCATCTTCGCCAGCATCGGGTAGAGCGTGCCGGGCGACAGGCGGTAGCCGTGCCCGGCCAGCTCGTCGATCATCCACTGCCCATAGACCGGCTGCTGCGCGGCGTGGTGGAGCACATGCAGCCGCACCAGCCCCGACAGCAGGTCGTGGTGATCCATCCTTTCCGCAATCGCGCCCATACTTCGACCTTCGATATCGAAATCCGATAAACCGAATCGGCGCAACCGGTCAAGTGGCCAGTCCGGTCGACGGGCTGGCGCCGCTTGTGGTTTTACTTTCGTAGTGCCATCCGGCGATGTCCGACGGAATCGATGTCCTGGTCACCGCCAGGAACCGTGACAGAAGGCGGCCAACATGGCGGCAAAGGAGAGCAGAGGCGTGGCTCGCGCTTGACCCCAATGGCGCCAGCCGATTGAGCCGCATCCGTTCGAAAACCTGCAACAAAAGATTGCAGCGCGCGCCAAAGCGTTTGGCTGCGCCCGTCTCGGGAGACCGTGGACGGGGCCCGGCACTGCAAGTGTCGAGAGTGGATCATCAACCACTGAACTGCTGTACAAGGGCTTTTATATAGGGTCTACAATTGTGCTGCGAGTCGGGCGGGGGGGGGGCACAATGACTCCAGCACTGTTGGAAGGTCTGTCAGATCCAGCGCCATGAACACGCTGGACGCAGGCCTTGAAGATCAACTGCTCAGGCTGCTGGAATGCGCGCCGCGCGGCTTGACCGTCGAGCGCATCCGCAATCACCTCACCGCTGCCGGGGCTCAGGCTCGCAAGGACGATATCGTCCGCGCCCTGCGCGGGTTGAGCGAGCGCGGCCAGGTTCAGATCGGGCCCGCCAGGAAGTGGCAGCTCCGGCAAGTCAGACCGGGTGTGATGCCCCCGAACGGTCGCAAGCCTGGCAGGGACGGGAACGATGTTCTGGCGGCCATACCCTGCATGGCGTTCGTCGGCGAGCCGGCAGATCCAGAGCAGGCCATCCCGGATGGCAGGCTGGATCCCGACATCAGGCTGCTGCGGCGCCTGCTGCCATACTATCAGGAGGCACTGAGAGCGGGTGACGGGGGCTCTCCAATAGAGGTCCTGCCGCGGCACGGTCAGTCCTTCGTGCTCCTGCAGCCCGACAGGCCTTGGTGGCCGACTGCCGGGCACGGCCGCACGCTGCGCATACCTCTGTCGCGGCTGCCCGACGACTTCAAGCCGCTGTTGGCCAAGAATCATGGCGGGAAGCTGCTGATTGGATATCCGCTTCATGTGATCAAACCACGGAACGACGAGAAGCAGCCCTTCTTTCGCCCGGTGACGACGTTCCGATGTCGCTTCGATGTCTCAACGACGCATGTCGACATCCATGTGCCCTCGATGCCCCCCGCGATCGTCCAGGATTGGCTACAGGAACAGAAGGAGTATGGCGGCCGGGACGTCGCTCGCCTGAAAAGCTGGCTGTTGCTGGACGATCAGGCGGCAGATGTTGAAGGTGACGACGACGTAGCGCCGCCGGAGTTCGTCGAGATCCCGACCTTTGCGAACCGGCTGTCGATTGCCGCCGGTCCTGCCATCCGACAGCGCCTGGAGGCAGACGCCATCGCGCCCGGCGTGCCCGCGAATCCCGAGACCGGGTACTTCAACGCGATCGCTCTGATGGCCGACCATGGCAGCAAGTACACGCGGTCAGCCATCAATGACTACGACGTGCTGCAGGCACAGGCTGAGGATCGGTTCACCGCCACGGCGCTCGACGCGTTCTTCGGGGGAGCGGGTCACATAATGCTCCCCGCGCCGGTTCTGCACCCATTTCCGTTGGGAGAATCGCAGCTGCTCGCCACGCGATCGGCTCTGACGGGACCCCTGACCGTGATCACGGGGCCTCCGGGCACCGGCAAGTCGCAGGTGATCGCGGCGCTGATGCTGAGCGCAGCCGCTGCCGGCAAGTCGGCGCTGCTGGCCGCGCGCCAGCACCGGGCCCTCGACGCCGTTGCAGACCGGCTTCACGCCCTGACCGGCGACCGTGTCCTTCTGGTCCGGGCCAACCAGGCGGACAGCTTCGGCGGATTCAGCTTTGCCGACGCGCTGAAGGCGCTCCAGAGCCGGAACGGGGATGCGGAGTCAGCCCGGTCGTTCGATGGGAAGTATGACCGGATCAGCGATCTGGACCGGCAAAGATGACAATTGCTGGAGCAGTGGCAGTGCCTGAAGGCGGAGACCATGACCTCCGCGGAACTCCTGGAGCGCATCGAGGCGGCCGAACGCCAGCTTGCCGCCGTCAGCTCCGAAGACGGCGCCGCTGCCAGCCCGGACGCGCCATCCGGCATTTGGGCGCGGTTCGTGCGCTGGCTCCTGACCAGGTTTGCGGGCAAGCCCGGCCCGATCCTGTTCGGCCGGCAATGGGCACAACGGGCGGCCGAACAGGACGTCGATCGGCTTCGTCGGCAGCTTGCCAAGACCGAGGAGCGTATCGCTGAACTCCGGGCCTCGGTTGACGGCGCAGCCGAGTCGCCCGTCGATCTGACCATCCGGGTCGCCGAGGAAAGCGCCAAGGTCGTCACACCCCTGCTCGACAGGCTTGACCTGGTCACCGTGGAGGCGCGGCAGGTGCTGACCGACATCGCGGGCGATTCGAGCCTGAGGGGATCCTCTTCCCTGACGGCACCGGCACGCGATCTCATCCTGAAGCATTTCCCGCTCTGGGCCGTCACGACATTGGCGGCGGGGCGCCGGATTCCGCCTGTGCCCGGCATGTTCGACTATGTGATTTTCGACGAGGCATCGCAGACCGACATCGCCTCGGCGATACCGCTTCTCTACCGTGCCCGGGTCGCCGTCATCGTCGGCGACCCCATGCAGCTTTCAATGATCTCGAACCTCAGCGCCCGGGAAGAACGGGACCTCCTGATCCGGCACGACCTCATGCGCGAAGGCATCGGTCGATATGCCCAGGGCCGGACCACACTGTTCGATCTTGCCTCGGCCTGCGCGGGGCAATCCCGATACACCCTCACCGATCACTATCGCTGCCATCCACAGATAGCGGCGTACTTCAACGAGGCGTTTTACGGGCGCAAACTGTCCGCGTTGACCGATGTTTCCCGGCTGCGCGTTCCCAGGGGCTTCCGGGCCGGGCTGCATTGGACCGATGTCACCGGTCCCGTGACCGCACGTACCGGGCAGCAGTCAGGTTCGGCGTCGTCCGCAGCCGAAGCCCGGGCAGTGGTGGATCACCTCAAGTTATTGATCGATCACGGCTTCGGCGGCACCATCGGCGTGGTGACGTTCTTTGACTATCAGGCGCAGGCGATCAACGAGTTGGCCTCACGCGAGATCGGCGCGGGACAGCTGGACAAGCATTCGGTCAAGGTCTTCACCGCCAACAGGTTCCAGGGCGACGAGCGTGATGTCATGCTGTTCTCGTTGTGCCTCGGCCCGAACATGCCGTCCGGCGCGCGAAGCTTCATTCAGAACGAGCGCCGTCTGCTGAACGTTGCCGTCAGCCGGGCGCGGGCCATCTGCCATGTGTTCGGCGACATGAACCACGCCCTTGCCTGCGGCATTCCTCACGTGGAGCTTCTCGCCCGCAAGATCCGCCAGGCCGAAATTCGATCGGACCGCCCTGCCGATGATCGTTTCGACAGCCCGTGGGAGCGCAGGCTTCATGACGCCCTGGTGCGGCGCGGACTGTCGCCAATTCCCCAGCATCCCGTCGGCGGCCGGTTCCTCGACCTGGCGCTGATCAACGAGTCCCGGAGCCCGCCGGTTCAGATCGACATCGAGGTCGATGGCGTCACCTACCACACCGGAGACGACGGCAACCGCCTCGCGACCGACCTCTGGCGGGACTATCAACTTAAGGCGTTGGGTTGGAAGGTCCTGCGCTTCTGGGTCTACGAACTGCGCGACGATATGGAGAGATGTCTTGAGCGAATCGAAGCCCAGTATCGAGCCTAGCATCTCTAAACCCGCGGCGCACGACGCGACCCAGGGATCCTTTCGCCCGCGGCTGGCGCTCTTTGCGGTTCTCGCGGCGTTGGGCTTGATTTCGACAGGGGCTCTCGGCGTCGCCGTGATGAAGTCGGTCACCGAGCGTGCATCCTTGACGCAGGAACTGGCTGCGCTCGGACTGCGGATCGATGCCTCCAAGGCGCAGGCATCGGACCTCGAGGCGAAGATCGCCGTGCTGTCCACGGCGCGACAGGACCTCGCCGCAACGGTACAGACCCTCGATCAGCAGAAGCAGGCCCTTGACCGCGGGATTGGCGATGCACGCAAGGTGATCGAAGAGGCAGCGGTGCAGGCAAGGGCCCTGACTGCGCTCCGCAACGATATCCAGGACAGCCAGAAGGAACGCGAAGTCCTTCGCAACGACGTCGCTTCACTGAAACGAGATCGCGAGGTCGCGCAACGGGAGGCTGGTACCGCTCAAGCTGCGGCAAGTTCGGAACAGCAGCGCCTGGACGCACTGAAAGCCGATGTCGCCGCTTTGGAGAAACAACGCGATGCTGCCCGGGTCGACGCTGACAAGGCTCAAGCACAGCTCTCGATGGTCCGGGCCTCATTGGCCGAGGCATCACAACGACATGACGACCGCGAAGCGCAGGTCCGCGATCGCGACATGCAACTCGCCAGGCTGCAGCAGAGCATCGAGGACGCCCAGAGGCGATCCAAGGACGCCAGAACGGATCTCGCCCGGATCGAGCAGGCAGTGGCAGAAGCCGGAACACGCGGCGCGCAGGCCGAAGCGGTCGTTGCGAACCTGGAGCTTGAGAGGCAAAGACTTGCGACGGACATCGCCCGACTGAAGGCCGATCGGGCGAGCCTGGATCAAGTGACGGCGGAACTGACCGCGGCCAAGGCCCAAGTGGAGAGGCTGGCCGCGGAAGCCCGGGACGCCTCGGCTCAAGTCGCCGCGACCAGGGCCGAGAAGGTAACCCTCGAGCGCAGGATCACCGAACTCAGAGCGCAGGAAGACGCCTTGAAAGGCCTCGACACACGCCGCGCTGAAGCCGAGAAGGCACTCGCCGACAGCCAGACGGCGGTGGCGCGGGCCTCGGCCGCCAAAGCCGAGGTTGCGGCGCTGGAGCGCAGGGTTGCTGACCTCCGGTCTCAGGAAGACGCCCTGAAGGCGGTCGAGGCAAGGCGCGTGGCAGAGGAGAAGCTGCTGGCAGACGCGCAAAATGCGGTCGCCCAGTTGACGGCAATCAGGACCGAGAAAGCCAGGCTCGAGAACGAGATTGCCGGCCTCACCGCGCAGCGCGCGCGGCTGGGTGCCGTCCAGTCGGAACGCCAGGCGGTGGAGACGGAGCTGGCCTCAACGCAGGAGCAGTTGGAGCGGACTAGGCTCAATCTTCAGTCCGTCCAGGCATCCCTGGCCGAAGCGCGAGATCAGGAGAAGCGTCTGGCGACGCTCCGAGCAGATCAGCTGGTGTTGAGAACCGCCAGGGACGCCCTGCAGAAGGAAATCGACGATCTGAAGGGGGAGCGCGACGGGTTGGCGGCAGAAGCGGCCGCCCACAGCGTGGAGTTGAACAGACTCCTCAGCCAGCTTTCGAGGCGGACCGGCGAGCTTCAGGCCGTGACGGCTCGCATCGCCGAGCTGGAGACACGGCGCCAGATGCTCGGGTCTGATCTCCCGCCGTCCGCCGCTCCTGCGGATGCCAGGGGTCCTGCGGAGCAATAGCGGCGCCAGCAAGAACAAGGACACACACGATGTATTGGTTGCTTGATCCTGCCGTCATCTTCTTCGGCCTGGCCATTTCGAGCCTGGCCGCTGTGCTGTTGCTGTCGTTCGGAGCGGGGGTGCGGTATCAGATCGGCTTCGACCGGCTGCCGGCCGCAGCTCGGCTCGGCGAGCTCGAAGTCCTCATCGGCGGGCGAGAGGCTCGGTTGCAGGAAGTGACCCAAAGGCTGCAGCAGGCCGAGGCCGCCTTGGCCGAACGTGAAAAGGCGGAGCTTGAGGCCGAGTATTGGCGAACGGCCGCGGAGACCACCAAGGCAGAGTATGACGCGTTGTCCGACCTCAGGCGCGAGATCGATGAGGCCAAGGAGGACTACCGACGGGCTTTGGAAGACCTTACGATTGCGGAATCCGAACTGCGTAAGCAGTCCGCAGCGGCAGATGAGGCGAAGGCTCGGGCTGATGCCGCGGAGGCGCGCCTTAAGGACATCGATTCGAAAGAGAAGGAGCTGATGGGCCGCATCGAGCGCCTCCGGGAGGAACTCAGCGGTCTCGACGGCAGCGGCACTGCACAGCAGGCTGATGACAGGGCCTTGGCGGACCTGACAAAGCCGCCGGCATGTCTCGCCCGCGAGATGAGCGATGGAAAGTTCGAGATCGTGCTGCCCGATCAGATGGCCGTCGAGGCGGAAGCTGATGCACTCCGGCGGGTCATGAAGCACCTAAAGCAAGGTGGTCTCGAGTTCAAGGAGCGAACCGTCTATGCGTTCCACACTTGCCTGAAGACGGCTGTCATCTCGCCGCTCACCGTTCTCGCGGGCATCAGCGGTACCGGCAAGAGCCAGCTTCCACGCTACTATGCCGATGCGATGGGCATGCATTTTCTGAAGATTCCCGTCCAGCCTCGGTGGGATGGGCCGCAGGATTTGTTCGGCTTTTACAACTACATAGAAAGGAAATACAAGGCGACAGACCTGGCGCGCGCACTCGTCCATCTTGATCCACACAACTGGAACGACATAGCAGATAAATATAAAGATCGCATGCTTATCGTTCTTCTTGACGAGATGAATCTGGCGCGTGTCGAGTATTATTTTTCCGAGTTCTTGAGTCGCCTGGAAGGGCGGCCGTTCGATGAGAGTTCGATGACCGCCAATGACAGGCGTCCTTCCGAGATCGATATCGACGTCAGCCAGGCTGGCCAAGGAAAGCGGGTCTATGTGGGACAGAACGTGCTGTTCGTCGGCACGATGAACGAAGATGAATCGACCCTCGCGCTTTCGGACAAGGTGCTGGACCGTGCGAACGTTCTGAGGTTCCCCAAGCCGGAAAATCTGGAAGGGGCACTGCCGCGCAGCGACAGCAGCTTCGTTGCCCAGGGCTACCTGCCCAGGTCGCGATGGACAGGCAAGTGGATTCGTCCTGCGGCAATGCTCGATGACGCCCAGCGCAAGCGGGCGTCAGATGTGGTGGCCAAGATCAATGATGTCATGAACGAGCTCGGCCGCCCATTCGGCCACCGGATGGGTCAGGCAATGCTCCACTATGTGGCGAATTATCCGGCGACCGGTGGTCGAACGAACAACATGGATCAGGTGAACTTTGCGCTGGGCGATCAGATCGAACAGCGGATCCTGCCCCGGCTACGCGGCGTGGTCGCCGAAGAACACAACCGGGCGCTTCACAACTTGGCCGGCATTGCCGACACGGACCTTCAGGACGGCGAACTGGCGGAGGAGATCAACCAGGCGGTGCAACGCTCGACGGACTCCAACGGCCTGTTCGTTTGGCGCGGCTTCACGCGCAGGCGCTAAAGAGCCGCGGGATGCCCGGCTTCCGGCTGCTCCATGTCCCTTGGGGGTTGATCGGTCTGTCGAAAACGAGGGCCGAGATCCGGGACACCGACGCCTCCGTGGACACCACGGCAACCGTATCTCCTCTGCTCTTCTGCGAGGACGACAAGAGGGTGTTCCTGAACGGCCGGGCGGATACCGTGGAGCGCTTTGTCGGCATCCGGACACGCCAGCACGAGCGGCAGCTTGTCTATGAGCTGCCGGTGCCGGTCCATGCCTCGGAACCGCAGCGGCTGCGGCACGAGCTATGGACGTCAGAGATCGAGTTCCGCTGGGCGCGAGGCGTCGATCGACCGGCCCTTCATGCGGTACCGGGCACCGACCACGCCCACGGCCAGGCTGCCGCCGGCCAGCCGGCCTTCGACTTCATGCTCGCCGTCCTTGCCCGCATGCACGACTTCGAAGCGGCACAATCTGAAGTTGTTGAACCATGGGACTTCGTGCTGCAGCGATGGATGGCCCGGGCGCCGCTGAGCGATCCGACCATGGACATTCTGGTGCGGCATGCCCGCGAACACCGAGCCCGGTGGTCCGACATAGCAGAACACCCGCGCCGGGTGTTGAACCGACAGCGCGAACTGATCCCATTGTCCCGTGTGCAGGAACTCGACACCCAGTGCATGCAATGGCTTTCCAGGCAGCCGGGCACCAGCCTTGCCGAGCGCGCGGGCGGGCGGCAGCGGATTCTGGCGCTGTCCAGATTTGAGAACCGCAATACACTAGAGAACCGGGTGTTCCGCGACCTGCTGGATCGCACGGTGGCCGCGGCGCGCGAGTATCTGCTTCTCAATGCGGACCGAGTTCGGGACCAGCCAGCGCGGCGAACGACGCGGTATGTCCTGGTGCAGCAATATCAGCGCGAGTGCCGTCGGCTCTCTCTCGAACTTCAGGAACAGGGTGTCACGCAGGCGCCCGATGTCGTCCAGCCGAATTATGTCCTGCTGCACGACAGCCGATATCGGCATGTCTGGACCGCCTGGCAGGAGATCATTCACCGCGAGCGCGTGATGGATGACCTCTGGCGCTGGCAGCGCCGATCCTGGGCCGAATTCTGCAAGGCGAGCGTGGTGCTGGCTCTGCTCGCGCTGCCGAAGACACATCTTGCGGCGGCATCCCCTGTGTTCGTCCGGGTCGAACACCGCCGTGGCGAGTGGCTGCTCCACGATGACCCTCTGGCCGCGGTCGCTCATGAGCAAGATCGATGGGTGGCGGAGGTGCTCGGGGGCGACTCAAGCGATGTGCGCTACGTCATGAAGGAGCTGGGCGCCTCGGCTTGGCTGCGCATCTCTGACGACAAGGGTGGCGACTACAAGTACCTTCCGGTTTGGACGCTTCACAGCCCGCGCGAAGACCTCGACCTGGCCGAGCTGGTGGAGGCTGCCAACGATGCGCTTCGGCTGTTTCCGCACCGGGCGAAGTTGGCCGGTGGAGCGGTGCTCCTGGCCGGGCTGGATCCCCATGCCGCGATAAGGCTGCAGAGCGCCGAACACGTCACCGGGATCCAGTTCGGCCCCTGGTATTCCCATCTGGTCGACGCTCTGGGCGAGCTTGGCGATGAACTTGGCGTGATGATCCAGCGGGCCCTTCCGCCATGACGACCGCGTTCGGCTTCGACCTGAACGGGCTGTGGGACTTTGCGGCCGCAAGCGACGGCGAGCCGGACAGCAAGCCCGTCCTGAAGGACCTGGGAATCCGCGGGTCGATCATCCGCCTGGCGTCCGGAAAGGCGAAGGCGGCCCGATGGATCGGGGGGCCGCAGGCTGCTCTCGCCCCGCATGGCCGCGGGCCGGGCTGGGGCGAGGAGATCGGAGGGGCCGAGAACCGCGTGTTTTGGGCGGATGTCCTGAACGCGGTCGCCGCGGATGCCTTGACCGACACGCAAGCTGAAGCGGTCAGAGTGTTCCTGGATGGCCTGGTCGATCGGCCAAGCACGGCGCATGTGGCCGTTCCCGATGCCGGGAGCTTTGACGAGCACGCCAGGGACAGGCTGCTGCGCCTGTTGTCTCGGACGCGGCGGCTTCGTGCCACGCTGCTGTGGCGTCCGATCGCGGCAATCCTGGGGTGGCTGGAAGCGCCCGCCGATAGCCGCCACTTTCAACCATCACCAGACATGCGAATCGGCGTGCTGTCCTTGATGGGCGGCGGCATCCAGTTCGCCGACGCCAGGCTGATCCGCGAGGACTGGCGGGGAGGTGACCTTTGGGTGCCCGAGCGGAGCACGGCCGGGCTTGAGGTCCAGCAGGGTTTCGGCGGGGACATGGTCGCCGCACGGCACCGGCACAACATTGCGGCAGAGCTGTGCGACGTCGATCAGGCCACCCTTTCGGTTGCCAATGCGCCGTGGCGGGCTGCGGTTGGCGACCGCCGTGTCTTCGAGCTGATCCGGCTGCCCAACCGCTCCTGGCGACGGGTGCCGGACGGCACGATGCCCGCCATTGCCATATCGCAGAGTGACGTTCCCGGGGCATTCCGTGCAGCGGTGAAGGCGGCCGAGGCGCTCATCATCGAAGGGCCGATGGCTGGCAACGCTGCCTGGGTCGACACGCTGCTGCAGGCGATAGGCGTGCCCGGGGTGCCCGCCCATCGTGCCAAGAAAGGGCTCGTGGCAGAGGGTGGCTTGGCGGCTGCGTTGCGGACCGCTGCCGGGGCGCCGGTCTACTATGACTTTCTGCCTCAGCTTGAGATCAACGCGCTGGTCGGCGGCGAGCCTCGCTTCGTCGACCTCGTTCCCAAACACACGCGCCTCCTCGGCGGATCTGTCTACCGCCGGGCCGCTCCCGGCGAGTTTTCCATCGGAAAGGGTGCAACGCGGCCAGTCTTCTTTCTTTTCAAGCAAGACTTCCCCAAGGGCCGGATGGCTGAGGTGGATCTGCCGGAAGAGGCCGATCGCGAGCATCGGATCACGGTGACCGTCGAGCAGACTCCCGGACAGGGTCTTGCCCAGGTGCGGGTCTCCTCCGACACCTTCGAAGCCATTCGCCGTCAGCCGATCGAACTCAACTGGTCCGCCATGAAGGAGGTGGACACGTCAAAAGAAGAGATCCTGGACAGTCTCCGCGGCCAGGGTGGGCTTGCCTGGCCGGATGCGGTTGCGACGCCGGGGCACCCCTTTCTGTGGCATCCCGATCATCCCAATGGCGATCTTCGTGATCGGCTGCAGGCCTACCTCAACCTCCCCCTGCTTCATTCAGGCAGCGTCAATCTGGACGCGCGAAACGCGCTGATGGCCCTGAGGGAGCGGTTCAGCAAGCCCGAGACCCCTTCCTACTTGGCTCGCCAAATGCGGCTGGTCTGCCCTGAGCAGGGGAGATTTCGGGCACTCGACAGCAATGGGCAGCTGCCAGAGGCCAGGGGCGAATTCGAGGTTCCGCCTGACGCCGAAAGACTCCTGGATGCTGCACTGGAGAAGGCGGGACGTGAGCTGGCGCTGGTTCTCGCACACCGGAGCTTTCGATACGATGAAAAGCTTGTAGGAGACATTGTTGGTTTCTGCAGCTGGTGTTTCTGGAGATGCCCGGGGTCAGTAATTGACTGCCTTGTCAAAAAATACTCCGGCATGTCGGATATGCCTATAAATCATATCCTTTTGCGTGAAGGCTTGGGGCGTGTCGTGCATACCCCAGAGCACATCGTCGCGTACTTCCGTGCAGTCGACAAAAATCTGAAGAAGGAACGAAAACTCTCATCGTCGGAGTTTGCTGCGCTGGGCCGGTTGCTGGGCACATCCGCCGAGGCGGCAGAGCTCCTCCTCCCCGCGACTGCGGACTTGATGCTTCAGCAAACATCCGATGAAATCGCCGGGGAGAACTTCAAATCCAGTAACACGGCTTTCAAGAAGAAGTTCAAGGCGGCCCTGCTGATGCTGGCGGCGCTGCTGCGGCACCGGCGACTTCGAACGACCTTCATCGATCCGCAGGATGGCGCGATCGGGGAGCTGCTGGTGAGCCTTCTCGCTGAGTCCTCCGCCCGGAACGAACAATTCAGGCTGGAAGCGAAGCGACTTCAACGTCGAAGCTTTAGAGCCCAGGGCGCCAAGCATGCCGCTGCGGCCAGACGGTTCGAACGCAATGCCGAAATTCTTTGTGAGCTCATCGCCATGATAAATCGCAAGGGATCGGACCCGAACATCATTCGTAAGATCGACGAGATGGAAGACACGGAGGACTGATCCGCGATCAAGCGAAAATTGACAGCGACCGGCATCTCCGAACATCCGATTGGGATGGGTTGGCTTGCTCAACCATGGCACGGACTGAACTGCACCGGGTTTCGCGGAGGCTGTTTAGTGTGAGTCACGCCGCGATGGCG
>CAZEQG010000011.1:1171-17229 GCA_964514295.1 uncultured Alphaproteobacteria bacterium | reverse complement strand
CGCCGAGCTGGACGCGGCCGAGGTGGAGCGCGCGCTGCGCACGACCGCCCTTGGCGGCTTCCATGTCGCCCAGGCCGCGGCGCGGCGCATGCTGCCGGCGGGGCGCGGCACCATCCTGCTGACCGGCGCCTCGGCCAGCGTGAAGGGCTACGCGCGCTCGGCCCCCTTCGCCATGGGAAAGTTCGCGCTGCGCGGCCTTGCCCAGTCGATGGCGCGCGAGCTGTCGCCGGCGGGCATCCATGTCGGCCATGTCGTGATCGACGGGCGCATCGGGCGCGGCGGCGACGGCACCATGCTCGACCCGGACTCGGTCGCCGAGACCTATCTGATGCTGCACCGCCAGCCCCGCGACGCCTGGAGCTGGGAGATCGAGCTCAGGCCCTGCATGGAGACCTTCTGACATGACCATCCGCTTCTTCGACCTGTGCGGCGTCAGCGAGGCGCACCGTTTCAGCCCCAATTGCTGGCGCACCCGCATGGCGCTGATCCACAAGGGCGTCGCCTTCGAGACCGTGCCCTGGCGCTTCCAGGAGACCGGCAAGATCGCGGCCACCGGCCAGGGCCGGGTGCCGGTGATCGAGCATGACGGGCGGTGGGTGCACGATTCCTGGGTGATCGCCGGGTACCTGGAGGATGCCTTTCCCGACCGCCCCAGCCTGTTCGGCGGGGCGGCCGGCCGGGCGCTCGCCCGCTTCGTGAACGACTGGGCCGATACAGTGCTGAACCCCGGCATGGCACGGTTTGCGGCACCCGGTGTCCATGAATGGCTGCGCGAGGAGGAGAAGCCCTATTTCCGCCGCACCCGGGAGGAGCGTTTCGGCACCACACTGGAAACCCTGGCGCAGGAGCGGGCCGGGCGGCTGCCGGTCTTCCGCCAGGCCATCGAGCCGCTGCGGCTCACCCTGTCGGCGCAGCCCTTCCTGGGAGGTGCGGCGCCGCTCTATGCCGACCACATCGCCTTCGGTGCCTTCCAGTGGCTGCGCTGCGTCAGCGATTTCGAGGTGCTGGAAGGACATGACCCGGTGGCGGCATGGCGCGAGCGCATGCTCGATGCCTATGGCGCTGCCGCCCGCCAGGCCCCGACCAGGCCCTGAGGGCTGCGCGCCAGGCCAGCGACGGGGGAGGGAGGCAATGGAGAGCGTGGCCGGAGGCTGCCTGTGCGGCCGGGTGCGGATCGCGGCGTCCGGCCGGCCGCGCCGGGTGGGCATCTGCCACTGCCTGGACTGCCGCAAGCATCACGGCGCGCTGTTCTATGCCGCGGCCGTGTTCGCCCAGGATGCCGTGACGGTCACCGGCGAGACGCGCGCCTATGCCGGGCGGCACTTCTGCCCGCATTGCGGCTCGCCAGTGTTCGCGCGCAGCGGCGAGGAGATCGAGGTGCATCTGGGCACGCTCGATGCGCCGGACCGCTTCACGCCGACCTATGAATGCTGGACCGTCCGTCGCGAAGCCTTCCTGCCGCCCTTCGCGGTGGCACGCCGCTACGCGGGCAACCGCGAGGCGGCCGCAGGCAGCGAGGCGTAGCGGGGCGGACCCGGCCGGCCGCTCAGCAGTCCGTGCAGGTCAGCAGGGGCTGGTTGTGCAGGCGGCACATGCCTTCCCCAAGCTGTTCCACAGAATTCGACGGCTGGCCGTCGAAATCCACCTTGTCCTTGCCGATGGTCCTTTCCATCGTTCGCAGATAGCTGACGATGTCCGTCGGCTCCCAGCCGGTATATTTCGAGAAGGGGTTGTTCTTGTGGCCAATCGGCACATGGCGGTCGGAGCCGCCGGCCCGCAGGGCCCGGATCACCGTGGTCGAGCAGTTCTTCTTGATCGAGTGGTAGCTCGCCTTCTCGTAATTGTAGCCCTTCCACCACTTCTGGATCGCATCGGTGTCGAGCACCCCGTCGGCCAGCCTCACCTTGTATTGCGGCTGCCGGCCCTCCGCCATGACGTCGGCGATGAAGGATTCCTGGCAGCGGTGCTTGACCTTGTAGACATTGGTGGTGCCGATCAGCGACTTCATGATCGAGCCGAGGGTCGGGTGCTTCTTGACGTCGATGGTATAGACGCGGTCCTCGTCCAGCGACGGCCACCAGCTTATGTAGGGCCCGCCCTCGACCTGAAGGGAGGAATGTCCCCAGCTCGTGGACCGGCTATGGCTCCAGATATAGACCCAGGTCACCGCCATTTCGGGCACCTTTCTTTTGCGTTGGGTCCGACATGGTGCCATGCCGGGCCGGCATGATCACCCCTTGACGTGCGCTGGGCTCCGCGGGCGCAGCACCGACAGCAGCATCGAGCCGAACACCAGCAGGGCGGTGATGGCGAGGGCAAGCGCGGTCGGCATCTTCCAGACGTCGAGCAGCAGCATCTTGGTGCCGATCACCACCAGCACCAGGGCAAGGCCGATCTTCAGGTAGTGGAAGCGGCGGATCACCTCCGCCAGCGCGAAGTAGAGCGCGCGCAGGCCAAGGATGGCGAAGACGTTGCTGGTGTAGACGATGAAGGGATCGGTGGTGATGGCGAAGATCGCCGGTATCGAATCGATGGCGAAGATCAGGTCGGTGAATTCCACCAGCACCAGCACCAGGAACAGGGGCGTGGCGTAGAGCAGGCCGTTGCGGCGCACGAAGAAGCGCTGCCCCTCGAAGCCTTCGGTCATGCGCAGGCGCCGGCGCAGGAAGGCGACCAGCGGGTGGTCGGCCGGGTCACGCTCCGGCGCGTCGCTGAGCCACAGCATCTTCACGCCGGTGGCCACCAGGAAGGCGCCGAAGATGTAGAGCACCCACTGGTATTCCTTCACCAGCATGGCGCCGGCCGCAATCATCACGCCGCGCATTATCAGGGCGCCCAGCACCCCCCAGAACAGCACCCGGTGCTGGAACTGCGGCGGCACCGCGAAGCTGCCGAAGATCAGCGCGATCACGAAGACATTGTCGAGGCTGAGCGACTTCTCGACCAGATACCCGGTCAGAAAGGCAAGGCCAGTCTCCGTATCAGCGAAATGGAACAGTCCGGCAGCGAAAATCAGTGCCAGAACCACGTAGAAGGCGCTGAGCGTCATCGCCTCGCGCACGCCGATCACCTTGGGCCGGCGGTTCAGCAGCCCCAGGTCGAAGGCCAGCAGGGCGACCACGAAGACGTTGAAGCCAACCCACATCCAGATGGATGCGTCCATCAAAGACCTCCAGCGTGCGAGGCGCCGCGTCAGCGCGTCTCCCAGATTGAAGGTCCGACATCGCGATCAACGCCTCGATCACCAGAGGGGCCCGGACCAGGCAGGAACATGGTTCCGCCCGGCCCATGGTCAAGGGGTGGTCAGCCGAAGAAGCCGGATCGGTACAGCTCCTCGTGGATGCGCCGCAGCACGCGCTCCTTTTCCTTCGGATCGGGGATCTGCGAGACCACCTCGCTCTCGAAATTCGACTGGCGCAGGTTGCGGGTGATGATCTGGCGGGCGATGTCCGACGCCTTGCCCTTGGGCAGCATCTCGGGCCGGCACATGCTGATCAGCATGAGGGCGCGCATGTGCAGCGGGCGGTCGGGATTGTCGATCTTCTCCAGGATGCGGTCGTCGCGGATGTAGGCGGCGAGCAGATCGTCGAGCCGCTGGGTCAGTTGCAGGCGCCGCTGTTCCGGCATGTCGGAATCGCGGATGCGGTAGTAGATCGCCGTCACCTTCTCCATCTTGCGGTTGGGCGGCAGCGGCTCGTTGAACAGGGCGTTGATCGAGCTTGGCTGGACCAGCATGCCGTCAAGCATCTGGTCGATCTCGTCGGCCAGGCATTCCTTTCCCAGGCGGCTTTGCTGGAGGGCGAGCAGATAGCCGGCCTTGCGCGTCGGGTCGCCGAGCTCCGGCAGGATGGTCGTCGCGGCCTCGCGCAGCCCGGCCACGCCGCCCTTGTTGATCAGGCGGCTCTGGCGCTGCAGCATGGCCTCGGCCATCTTCGGGCCGCCGGCGATGTCGAGGTTCTGCACCAGCCGCCCCATCAGGCGGCAGAAGGCGCCGCGCTCGGCATCGGGGCCGCCCTTGGTCAGGGGGGCGTTGTTCTCCAGCCCGCGCCTGACGCGGTCCATCAGCACCGCCTGGCAGTCCGGCAGGCGGCCGCGGCCGAGCAGGGTGTTCAGCCGCGCGGTCGTGAAGGACTCCCCGTCCGGCGCCAGCCCCGCGCCATCCTCCGGCAGGTCAAGGCCGCCCTTCGACAGGTCGAGAAGGCAATCGAGCGCATGATGCAGGTCCGGCTGGTCGCCCAGCACCACGCGCAGCAGCTCGGCATTGTTGAGCGCGTCGGCGATGAAGCCGTCGAGCGGGGCAACCGCCTCCTCCCGCTCGCAGGGGGCGGCCCAGTCCACCGTCTGCGCCAGCTTGCCGAACCAGCTCCGGATCTCGATCAGGTCGCGCGACACGGCGACGCGGAACCGGTAGTCGGCGTTGCCGTTGGCGCCCATGATGGTGTCGTACATCGCCTCATAACCGGCATCGCGCGCCCGCGGCAGCTTAAGGGCCTGGGCCTGGCGGGCCTGCTCGAAGATGCCGTCGATCAGCTTGAAGATGGCGTCCCGCCGGGCATTCACCGCCGAGCCGCCAGCCCCGCGCGACTGCAGGCTCGCCACCTTCGCCACCGCCGAAGGCACCAGCGTGTCGTGATCGAGCAGGCGCTTCAGCTCCTTGTGGCTGTGCATCACCTCGCTCGCGGTCAGCGCGTGCTTGTCGAGATAGGCGCGGAACAGGCGGTTGATGGTCTGGCGGGCCTGCGCGCCGAACAGGTCGTCCGGACATTCGCAGGGCGGCGCCTCGTCGATCTCGCCGACGGGAATCCGGTCCGACTTGCCGGAGGGCCGCATCCGCTCGAAGACGATGTCGCCATCTTTCAGCTGGCTGACTGCGCGGCCGACATCCTTGGCAACGCGAACACCTTCCACGCCGGGCCGGTTCAGAATGGTTACCGCGCCCTGCTGTGCTTCCGCCTGCGACTCGGCGTGGCCCTCGATCTGCCAACGTCCGTCGCGCAGGGCCAGCACGTCGAAGCCATGGCCTTTTGCCATACTCCATGCCTCCCCCAGACATGTTTGCCTGGCCCCGGGGCGGTCCTTCTGACCGCCTTGACCAGACGTTAACCATGCTATCAGCCGCCAATCCTGTTGGAAAGCGGATTGCGCGGGGCCGTCCGCAGCCGGGGGCGGGCGTGCTATGACACTGGCCACCGCCGACCGACATGCCACTGAACCGGGACCGCAGATGATCGACGAAACCCATGATCCGGCGCTGCGAAGCTGGGTTGCCGCCGCCAATGACCCGGCCTGCGACTTCCCGATCCAGAACCTGCCCTTCGGCGTGTTCCGCAGCCGGGCGGGGGGCGGGGGGCGGTGGCGCTGCGGCGTGGCGATCGGGGATGCCATCCTCGACCTGGCGGCGGCGGCCGGGCAATTGGGGGTGGCGGGCGCCGGGCCGGAGCTGCTGGCGGCGGCGAACCTGAACCCGCTGATGGCCGCGGGTGCGCCGGTGCGGCGGGCGCTCAGGCTGGCGCTGTCGCGGATGCTTCGCGAGGGCGCGGCAGAGGCGGCGGCCCTGTCGGCGCATCTGGTGCCGATGGCGGCGGCCGACATGGGACTGCCGGCGGCGATCGGCGACTACACCGATTTCTACGCCTCGATCCATCACGCCACCAATGTCGGGCGGATGCTGCGGCCGGACAATCCGCTGCTGGCGAACTACCGCTGGATGCCGATCGCCTATCACGGCCGGGCCTCCAGCATCGGGGTTTCGGGCCAGGCCTTCCACCGCCCGAAAGGCCAGGTGAAATCGGCCGATCATCCGGCACCGGCGATGCAGGCCACGCGCCGGCTCGACTATGAGCTGGAGGTCGGCGTGTTCGTGGGCGCCGGCAACGCCCCGGGCGAGCCGATCCCGGTGGCCGAGGCGGAGGACAGGCTGTTCGGCCTGTGCCTGCTGAACGACTGGTCGGCGCGCGACATCCAGGGCTGGGAATACCAGCCCCTGGGGCCGTTCCTGGGCAAGAACTTCGCCACCACCATCTCGCCCTGGGTGGTGACGCTGGAAGCGCTGGCCCCGTTCCGCGCGCGCTGGCAGCGCCCGGCCGGCGAGCCGCCGCCGCTGGCCTATCTCGACGCGCCGGCACTCTACGCGTGCGGCGCCTTCGACATCACCCTCGAAGCCTGGATCGCGCCGGCCGGCCAACCGCCCGTCCGCCTCAGCCGCACCGGCATGGCCCGGGCGGCCTACTGGACGGTCGCCCAGATGGCCGCCCACCACACCGTCAATGGCTGCGACCTCAGGCCGGGCGACCTGTTCGCCACCGGCACCATGTCCGGCCCCGGCGCCGGCGAGGAGGGCAGCCTGCTGGAACTGACGCAGGGCGGCCGCCGGCCGGTCGATCTTGGCGGCGGGATCAGCCGGCGCTTCCTGGAGGATGGCGACACGGTGATCCTGACGGCCTCGGCCGAACGGCCGGGGTTCCGGCGCATCGGCTTCGGCGAGTGCCGGGGCACGGTGCTGCCCGCGCGCTAGCGGCCGGCGCTCCGGCCGCGTGCGACGGGCAGCCGGGGTTACATGAAGGCCTGAATGCCGGTCTGCGCACGACCCAGGATCAGGGCGTGCACGTCATGGGTGCCTTCATAGGTGTTCACCGCCTCCAGGTTCAGCATGTGGCGGATGACCTGGAACTCGTCGGCGACGCCATTGCCGCCATGCATGTCGCGGGCGGTGCGCGCGATCTCCAGCGCCTTGCCGCAGGAATTGCGCTTCAGCATCGAGATGGTCTCGGGCGCGAGCTTGCCCTGGTCCTTCAGGCGGCCCATGCGCAGGCAGGCGGCGAGGCCGATGTGGATCTCGGTCTGCATGTCCGCGAGCTTCTTCTGGATCAGCTGGTTGGCGGCCAGCGGCCGGCCGAACTGCTTGCGGTCCAGCGTGTACTGGCGGGCGGCGTGCCAGCAGAACTCGGCCGCCCCGAGCGCCCCCCAGGCAATGCCGTAGCGGGCGTTGTTGAGGCAGCCGAACGGACCCTTCAGCCCCTCGACATTGGGCAGCAGGTTTTCTTCCGGCACGAACACCTCGTCCATCACCACCTCGCCGGTGATCGAGGCGCGCAGCGAGAACTTGCCCTCGATCTTTGGCGCCGACAGGCCCTTCATGCCCTTTTCCAGCACGAAGCCGCGGATCACCCCGTCATCGGTCTTGGCCCAGATGACGAAGATGTCGGCGATCGGGGCGTTGGAGATCCACATCTTGGCGCCGCTGAGGGTATAGCCGCCGGGGGCCTTTCGGGCGCGCGTCTTCATGCCGCCGGGGTCGGAGCCGAAATCGGGCTCGGTCAGCCCGAAGCAGCCGATCAGCTCCCCGGTCGCCAGTTTCGGCAGGTATTTCTGGCGCTGCGCCTCGCTGCCATAGGCGTGGATCGGGTGCATGACGAGGGAGGACTGCACGCTCATCATCGAGCGGTAGCCGCTGTCCACCCGCTCCACCTCGCGGGCGATCAGGCCATAGCACACCGAGTTCACCCCGGCGCAGCCATAGCCCTCGATGGTGCTGCCAAGGAAGCCCTGCTCGCCCATCTCGCGGAAGATCGCCGGATCGGTCAGCTCGTGGCGGAAGGCTTCCAGCACGCGCGGCTGCAGCTTGGCCTGGGCATAGGCGCGGGCGGCATCGCGCACCATCCGCTCCTCTTCCGTCAGCTCCTCTTCCAGCAGCAGCGGGTCCTCCCAGTTGAAGCTGGCGCGGGCTGGCTTGGCGGGGGCGATCTTGGGTGCGGCGCTCATGGGGGCGTTCCGGCTATCGGGAAGGGTTGAGGGCGCACTATACTCCGGGGCTCGCAACCGTCCACGGTTCCCCGCATGTCGGAAGGCGTCATCTTCGAATTCCTGCGCCAGGGCGCCTATGTGAAGGTGACCGCCGTCGACACGCTGACCGGCATCGAGGCCTCGGTGGTCGGCGACCCCGCGGCCGGCGAGGAGACGCTGCGCCGCCTGGCGCTGCGCAAGCTCGAGTATGTGCTCAACCGCGACCGCCCGAAGCCCGTCACCAGGAAGCGCGGCGGCATCCTCGCCTGAGATTGTTGCAACACAATCATGACTCCCGCTAATGGTGTGCGGGTGCGGCGCCTGCCGGCCGCACCCATGAACGGGCGGCGGCAGACGACCGGCGCCCAAGGAACAGGCCGCCTCACGCTCCGGGAGCCCGGATGGAATACTTCACGCAGCAGCTCATAAACGGGGTCACCCTCGGCTCCATCTACGGGCTGATCGCCATCGGCTACACCATGGTCTATGGCATCATCGGCATGATCAACTTCGCCCATGGCGACATCTACATGATCGGGGCCTTCCTGGCGGTGATCACCTTCACCGCGCTGGGGCTGATCGGGCTGGCCTCGGTGCCGCTGGCGATCCTGATCGTGCTGATCGTCTCGATGGCCTTCACCGCCGTCTATGGCTGGTCGGTCGAGCGCATCGCCTACCGGCCGCTGCGCGGCTCCTTCCGGCTGGCGCCGCTGATCTCGGCAATCGGCATGTCGATCGCGCTGCAGAACTACGTGCAGATCGTCCAGGGTGCGAAGATCAAGCCGCTGCAGCCGGTGGTGCGCGGCGGCGTGCAGCTGATGGAAGGCAACAACTTCACCGTGTCGATCAGCTATCTGCAGATCATCATCATCGTGCTGACCCTGGCGCTGATGGCGGGCTTCACGCTGCTGATCCACGGCACCTCGCTCGGCCGCGCCCAGCGCGCCTGCGAGCAGGACCGCAAGATGGCCGCGCTGCTGGGGGTGAATGTCGACCGCACCATCTCCATGACCTTCGTGATGGGGGCGATGCTGGCGGCGGTGGCCGGGGTGTTCGTGTCGATGTATTACGGCGTGGTCGACTTCTTCATCGGCTTCCTGGCCGGGCTGAAGGCCTTCACGGCGGCGGTGCTGGGGGGCATCGGCTCGCTGCCGGGCGCCATGCTCGGGGGCATGCTGATCGGCCTGATCGAGGCCTTCTGGTCGGCCTATTTCACCATCGAATACAAGGATGTGGCGGTCTTCGGCATTCTCGTGGTGGTGCTGATCTTCCTGCCCACCGGCCTGCTCGGGCGCCCCGAAGTCGAGAAGGTCTGAGCCATGGCCCGGCCCCTCGACCTGCCAGGCGCGGCGAAGGACGCGGCGATCGCCGGCCTCATCGCCTGCGTGCTTGCCCTGCCGCTCGTCGGCTTCCGGCTGATCGACGTCACCGGCGGCGTCGACTTCGAGTATCATTTCGACCTGGTGGTGCTGGCCGGGCTCGCGGTGATGGCCGGCCGCTTCGTCATGAACATCGGCTTCCAGATGAAGCCCCCGGCGGCCGGCCGCAAGGCCGAAGGCGTGGGCGGCAGGGCCACGCGCGTCGGCACCTACATCGGCATCGCGCTCGGGGGCTTTGCCGTGGCGCTGCCGCTGCTGCCCTTCGCCGACCGCTACATCGTGGACGTGGCGATCACCGTGCTGATCTATGTGATGCTGGGCTGGGGGCTCAACATCGTGGTCGGCCTCGCCGGGCTGCTCGACCTCGGCTATGTCGCCTTCTATGCCGTGGGCGCCTATTCCTACGCGCTGCTGGCCGGCCATTTCGGGCTGACCTTCTGGGAATGCCTGCCGCTGGCCGGGCTGATGGCTGGGCTGACCGGGGTGATCCTGGGCTTTCCGGTGCTGCGCCTGAGGGGCGACTATCTGGCCATCGTCACCCTGGGCTTCGGCGAGATGATCCGGGTGGTGCTGCTGAACTGGCAGGAGTTCACCGGCGGCCCGAACGGGCTGCACTCGATCCCCCGACCGTCCTTCTTCGGCTTTCCCTTCACGCCGGCGGCGCCCGAGGGGCAGACGGCCTTCCATGAGCTGTTCAACATCGATTTCGACCCGCAGCACCGCATCACTTTCCTCTACTACCTGATCCTCGCCCTGGCGCTGATCACCAACTTCGTGACCATGCGGCTGCGCCGGCTGCCGGTCGGGCGGGCCTGGGAGGCGCTGCGCGAGGACGAGATCGCCTGCCGCTCCCTCGGCATCAACCCCACCAACACCAAGCTGTCGGCCTTTGCCATCGGGGCCATGTTCGGCGGCTTCGCCGGCTCCTTCTTCGCCACCCGCCAGGGCTTCATCAGCCCCGAGAGCTTCGTGTTCTTCGAATCGGCGGTGATCCTGGCGATCGTGGTGCTGGGCGGCATGGGCAGCCAGCTCGGCGTGGTGGTGGCGGCGGCCTTCCTGGTGCTGCTGCCCGAGTTCGGGCGCGAGTTCGCGCAGTTCCGCATGCTGCTGTTCGGCCTGGGCATGGTGCTCATCATGGTCTGGCGGCCGGCCGGGCTGGTCTCCCACCGCGAGCCCTCGATCCGTCTGGCGAGGGCCACCACATGAGCGGGCCGATCCTGAACGTCGAGCATCTGACCATGCGCTTCGGCGGGCTGGTGGCGGTGGACGACGTGTCCTTCGCCGCCGCACCGCGGCAGATCACCGCCATCATCGGCCCCAATGGCGCCGGCAAGACCACGGTGTTCAACTGCCTGACCGGCTTCTACAAGCCCACGGTCGGGCGGCTCACCCTGACCGGGCCGGATGGCCGCAGCCACCTGCTGGAGCAGATGGAGGGCTTCCGCATTGCCCAGGTGGCGAAGGTGGCCCGCACCTTCCAGAACATCCGCCTGTTCCCGCGCATGACCGTGCTGGAGAACCTGGTCGTCGCCCAGCACAACAAGCTGATGCGCGCCTCCTGGTACACCTTCGGCGGCCTGTTCGGCCTGCCCGGCTTCCGCGCGGCCGAGGCGGCGGCGGTGGAGCTGGCGCGCTACTGGCTGGACCGGGTGGGGCTGACTGCCCGGGCCGACTGGGAGGCCGGCAACCTGCCCTATGGCGACCAGCGGCGGCTGGAGATCGCGCGGGCGATGTGCACGGAGCCCTCGCTGCTCTGCCTCGATGAGCCGGCGGCCGGGCTGAACCCGCGCGAATCGGCGGAGCTGAACGAGCTGCTGGGCTTCCTGCGCGACCAGCACGGCATCGCGCTGCTGCTGATCGAGCATGACATGAGCGTGGTGATGGGCATTTCCGACCGCATCGTGGTGCTGGACTATGGCCGCAAGATCGCCGAGGGCACGCCGGAGCAGATCCGCAACGACCCCAACGTGATCCGCGCCTATCTGGGCGAGGCCGAGGATGAGGAGCTGCCGCCCGAGGTGGCGGCCGACCTGGCGGCGGGGGCACGGTGATGCTGGAGATTCGCGGCCTCCACACCTTCTACGGCCAGATCGAGGCGTTGCGCGGCGTCGACCTCAGCGTCGCCGAGGGCGAGATCGTCACCCTGATCGGGGCCAATGGCGCCGGCAAGTCCACCCTCTTGATGACCGTCTGCGGCAGCCCGCGCGCCAGCGCCGGCACCATCTCCTTCGAGGGGCGCGACATCACCCGGCTGGGCACCCATGAGATCGTCAGGCTCGGCATCGCCCAGTCGCCCGAGGGGCGGCGCGTTTTCCCGCGCATGACGGTGCTGGAGAACCTGCAGCTCGGGGCGCTGACGGCGCGGCCCGAGAGCTTCGCCAGCAATCTGGAGATGGTGTTCACGCTGTTCCCCCGGCTGAAGGAAAGGCGGGCCCAGCGCGGCGGCACGCTGTCGGGCGGTGAGCAGCAGATGCTGGCGATCGCCCGGGCGCTGATGAGCGAGCCGCGGCTGCTGCTGCTCGATGAGCCGTCCCTGGGCCTGGCGCCGCTGATCGTGCGCCAGATCTTCGACACCATCCGCCAGATCAACCGCGAGCGCCGCATCACCGTGTTCCTGGTGGAGCAGAACGCCTACCACGCGCTGAAGCTGGCGACGCGCGGCTATGTCATGGTCAACGGCGCCATCACGCTGAGCGGCAGCGGCGCCGAGCTGCTGGCCAACCGCGAGGTGCGGGCGGCCTATCTGGAAGGGGGCGCACACTGACATGGCAGGCCTGATCGGCGCCGGGGCGGCATCCTGGATCTTCGTGACCTTCATCCTGTTCGGCTTTGCCGCCGCCGCCACCGGGCGGGCGCTGGCCGTGACCTGGCGGCCGCTGTGGCAGGCGGTGCCCTATGTGCTGCTGCTGGCCGCCTCCAGCCGCTTCATCCTGTTCAGCCTGTTCGGCGGCGAGCTGCTGCATCTGGCGGGGCTGCTGGTCGGCTGGGCCATTCTGCTGGCCATCGCCTTTCTCGCCTACCGGGTGACCATGGCGCAGCAGATGGTGCGCCAATACCCCTGGCTGTATCAGCGCGACGGCCTGCTCGGCTGGCGGTCGCGTCCGCAGTGACATCCGATTGCCGTCAGCGTGGGCCAAGCCTACACTCGCGGCCATGACGGGAGACATCCCGTCCGACCCCCGGGGGCGCTTCCGACCCCCAGAACCTAAACAGGGAGTTCGACCATATGCGTGTGAAGAGTTTCGGGATCGCGCTGGCGGCCGGCACCATGCTGGCGCTGGGCGGTGCCGCCCAGGCGCAGGATATCGTGGTCGCCGCGGCGGGGCCGATGACCGGCCAGTACGCGGCTTTCGGCGAGCAGCTCCGCCGTGGCGCCCAGGCGGCGATCGATGACATCAACAAGGCCGGCGGCGTTCTTGGCCGCAAGCTGGTGCTGGAGATCGGCGACGACGCCTGCGATCCGCGCCAGGCGGTGGCCGTTGCCAACCAGTTCGCCTCGAAGAAGGTGACCTTCGTTGCCGGTCACTTCTGCTCCTCCTCCTCGATCCCGGCCTCGGCGGTCTATGCCGAATCCGGCATCCTGCAGATCACCCCTGCCTCGACCAACCCGGCGCTCACCGAGGAAGCGGCCAAGAAGGGCTGGGTCAACGTGTTCCGCACCTGCGGGCGCGACGACGCCCAGGGCACCGTGGCCGGCCGCTATCTGGCCGACAAGTTCAAGGGCAAGAAGGTCGCCATCATCCACGACAAGTCGACCTACGGCAAAGGCCTGGCCGACGAGACCAAGAAGGCGATGAACGCCGCCGGCCTGCAGGAAGCCATGTATGAGGCCATCACCCAGGGCGACAAGGACTTCTCGGCGCTCATCTCCAAGATGAAGGCGGCCGGTGTCGAGGCGATCTATCACGGCGGCTACCACACCGAGGCCGGGCTGATGGTGCGTCAGGCCCGCGAGCAGGGCTTCAAGGCCCTGATGATGTCCGGCGACGCGCTGGTCGACAACGAATACTGGAAGATCACCGGGCCGGCCGGCGAGGGCACGCTCATGACCTTTGCCCCCGATCCGCGCCTGGCGGCCGAGGCCAAGGACATCGTCGCCCGCTTCCGCGCCCAGGGCTACGATCCCGAGGGTTACACCCTCTACACCTATGCCGCCTTCCAGGTCTTCGCCGAGGCGGCCAAGAAGGCGAACTCGATCCGCGTGGCCGACCTGTCCAAGGCGATCCGCGGCCAGAAGTTCAAGACCGTGCTGGGCGAACTGCAGTACGACATGAAGGGTGACGTGTCGAACAGCAAGTATGTCTTCTATACCTGGAAGAACGGCAACTACACGCAGATGTAGTCGCTGATGCGGCATGGCCGGCTGCGGCCGGCGGCCCGGGCGGCCCGGCGGGAAACCGCCGGGCCGTCTTGATTCGGCCGCCAAAGGAGAGCGCATGTCGAAACCGGTCTTCGAAGGCGTCTTCCGCCTGTCCGGGCGGCGGAACCGCAAATCCTACTTCCTGTTCGTTCTGACCATGCTTGCGGTGTGGTCCGTGATCGTGGCGGGCTGGCTGTGGAGCTTCGGCTGGTCGCTTGCCGCGCCGGCGGGCGGCCTGTTTGCCGTCACCGCGGCCGCCATGGTGGTAACGGCCTGGGCCGGGCTGACGGTGGGGGCCCAGCGCTGCCGCGATTTCGGCTGGACCGGCTGGGCGATCCTGATCGTCTTCCTGCCCTATGTCGGCTGGATCTTCGGCCTGGCGCTGCTGTTCATCCCCGGCACGCTGGGGGCGAACCGCTATGGCCCGGACCCTCTGCCGCCGCCTCCCGACACGCCCACCCCCTGAAATGCAGAACGGCCCGGCGCATGGTCCGGGCCGTTCTGCCTTCCGATGGCGCTGCCGCCCGATCAGGTGCTGCGGCTGCGGCGGCCCTGCTTGCCGGTGCGCCGGCCGAGGCCGATCTTCTTGGCGAAGGCCGAACGCTGCTTGGCATAGCTTGGCGCGACCATCGGATAGTCCGCCGGCAGGCCCCATTTCGTGCGGTAGTCTTCCGGCGACATGTTGTAGTTCGTGCGCAGATGCCGCTTCAGCATCTTCAGCTTCTTGCCATCCTCAAGGCAGATGATGAAGTCGTCGTTCACCGACTTCTTCACCGGCACGGCCGGCTTCAGCGGCTCCGGTGCCGGCTCCGCCACGCCAGACTTCGCCTGGCTCAATGCACCATGCACAAGGTTTATCACATCGGCGATCTGATTGGCCGGCAGCACGTTGTTGCCCACGTAAGCAGCCACCACTTGGGCTGTCATGGACAACAGATCGGCTGCACTCGACTCATCTTTCTTCGTCAGATCGCTCATCGGGACTGGCCTCGGATGGTGGTAAATTCAAGCGGGGTTTGACATATCGTTCTGTCATTGTCAACAATTCCATTTGGCAGGTCGTGTTTACTTTTCCTGCGGCAAAGCAACATCCGAGTAATGGTGGCTACGCCTGAAACCGAGATCGCGGCGGGGATATCGCCGCCACTTCAGCAGCTTGACAAATGGACTGACGGTTTCCAGGGATAGTGGATCGCTGGCGGCCAGTGGGGAGATATGGTAGGGTCAACCTTCCACAACCGGCGACGGGGCTATGGCGGACAAGCCGATTGCACTGGCCTGCGATCATGCGGGCTACGGGCTGAAACAGATTCTGGCCGCCAGGCTGGGGCAGATCGGACTTCCGGTCCTTGATCTCGGCACCGATGGTACCGCCTCGGTCGACTATCCGGATTTCGGCGCCGCCATGGCGGCCGCGCTCGCCGACGGGCGGGCGGAGCGCGGGGTGGTGATCTGCGGTACCGGCATCGGCATCTCGATCGCCGCCAACCGCCACCCGCATGTCCGCGCGGCACTTTGTCACGATGCCACGTCGGCGCGCCTCGCCCGCCAGCACAACGACGCCAATGTGCTGGCGCTCGGCGCCCGGCTGATCGGCGAAGAGGTTGCGAAGGAAGCTCTGCAGGTGTTTCTTGACACCCCCTTCGACGGCGGCCGCCATGCCGGCCGCGTTGCCAAGCTGGGCTGCCTCGGCCCGGCGCCCGCCATCACGCCAGCCCATGGATCGCCCTGACATGACGCCTTCCTCCTCCCCGGCCGCCGCCGGTTTCTTCACGGCCGGGCTCGCCGGGGCCGACCCCGATCTGGCCCGCGCGATCGCCGAGGAGCGTGACCGGCAGCAGAACCAGATCGAGCTGATCGCCTCCGAGAACATCGTCAGCCGGGCGGTGCTGGAGGCGCAGGGCTCGCTGCTGACGAACAAGTATGCCGAGGGCTATCCCGGGCGGCGCTACTATGGCGGCTGCGAGTTCGTCGATGTCGCCGAGAGCCTGGCGATCGAGCGCGCCAAGGCCCTGTTCGGCTGCGCCTTCGCCAATGTGCAGCCGCATTCGGGCGCGCAGGCGAACCAGGCGGTGTTCCTGGCCCTGCTCCAGCCGGGCGATACCATCATGGGCATGGACCTGGCGGCCGGCGGCCATCTCACCCATGGCTCGCCCGCCAACATCTCCGGGAAGTGGTTCCGCGTCGTCTCTTATGGCGTGCGGCGGGACGACCAGCGCATCGACTATGACCAGGTCGCCGCTGTGGCGGCGGCGGAGAAGCCGAAGCTGATCATCGCCGGTGGCTCGGCCTACCCGCGCGAGATCGACTTCGCCCGCTTCCGCGCCATCGCCGATGCCGCCGGCGCCTATCTCATGGTGGACATGGCGCATTTCGCCGGGCTGGTGGCGGGGGGCGTCTATCCCAGCCCGATCCCGCATGCCCATGTGGTGACGACGACCACGCACAAGACCCTGCGCGGGCCGCGCGGCGGCATGATCCTTTCGGCCGATGCCGAGCTCGGCAAGAAGATCAATTCGGCCGTCTTCCCGGGGCTC
>CAZEQG010000011.1:0-1130 GCA_964514295.1 uncultured Alphaproteobacteria bacterium | reverse complement strand
GGCGGTGGCTTTCGGCGAGGCGCTGAAGCCCGAGTTCGAGGCCTATGCCCGGGCCGTGGTGGACAATGCGCGGGTGCTGGCGGCAACGCTGGTGGAGCAGGGGCTGGCGATCACCTCCGGCGGTACGGATTCCCATCTGATGCTGGTCGACCTCCGGCCCAAGGGCCTGACCGGCAAGGCCGCGGAGGCGGCGCTGGAGCGGGCGGGGCTGACCTGCAACAAGAACGGCATCCCCTTCGACCCGGAGAAGCCCACGGTGACCTCGGGCGTGCGGCTCGGCACGCCGGCCGGCACCACGCGCGGCTTCGGGGCGGCGGAGTTCCGGCAGGTGGGCCAGATGATCGGCCAGGTGCTCGACGCCTTGGCGCGCAACGACAATGGCACGGTCGAAACCGCCGTGCGCGAGCAGGTGCGGGCGCTGTGCGGCCGTTTCCCGATCTACGGGGCAGGCTGAGCGGCGCAAACCAGGCGGAAGGGGGGAGGGTCGATGCGCTGTCCGTTTTGCGGTCACGACGACACGCAGGTGAAGGATTCGCGGCCGACAGAGGACAATTCGGCCATCCGCCGGCGGCGCTTCTGCCCCAATTGCGGCGCCCGCTTCACCACCTTCGAGCGGGTGCAGCTTCGCGACCTGGTGGTGGTGAAGCGATCCGGCAAGAGGGTGCCGTTCGACCGCGACAAGCTCGCCCGCTCGATCCAGATCGCGCTGCGCAAGCGCCCGGTCGACCCCGAACGGGTGGAAAAGCTGATCAACAGCATCGTCCGCCGGCTGGAAAGCTCCGGCGAGACGGAGATTCCCTCGACCGAGATCGGGGAACTCACCATGGACGCGCTGAAGACGGTGGACCCCGTCGCCTATGTCCGCTTCGCCTCGGTCTACCGCAATTTCCGCGAAGCCAAGGATTTCGAGGACTTCATCGGCAACCTCGGCAACGAGGACGATTGAGCGGCCCCGTCTTCTCCGCCGCCGACCATGCGCATATGGCGGCGGCGCTGTCGCTGGCCCGGCGCGGCCTCGGGCAGACGGCCCCCAACCCTGCCGTGGGCTGCGTGCTGGTCCGCGATGGGATCGTGCTCGCCCGGGGCTGGACCCAGCCCGGCGGCCGCCCGCACGCGGAGGCGGAGGCGCT
>CAZEQG010000010.1:0-17651 GCA_964514295.1 uncultured Alphaproteobacteria bacterium | reverse complement strand
GTGGCGTCGAGGTGGCCGCGATGGCGGTAGGCGCGGATCAGCATGAGGGCGCGGATCGAATCCAGCGCTGCGCTGCGCGCCGCCGCCGGATCGGCCGCCGCCTTGCCATTGGCCTTGCCCTTGGCCGCCGGTGCGGCGTCGGGATCGGCCGCGCCGATCACCCGGGTGCCGCGCCGGGCCCAGCTTGGGCCGCTGATCTCCTTCAGGATCGCGCCATTGTCCTCCGACAGCGTGGCGAACAGGTCGCGCCAGGCGCCGTCGACGGCGGCGGGATCGTTGATGTAGCGCGCGTAGAGCTCGGCCACGAAAGGAGCGTTGCCGCCATTCAGTGCCGATTCGACATCCTGCAGACTGGCCATTGGACTGGTCCTTGCCTTTATGCCTTGCCTAGCCCCGCATCGCCTCGGCCATGGCGGTGCCAAGCGCCGCCGGCGAGTCCACAACCTTGATCCCTGCGTCCCGCATCGCCGCCACCTTGTAGTCGGCCGTGTCGGTGCCCCCGGAGATCACCGCCCCGGCATGGCCCATGCGCTTGCCCGGCGGGGCGGTGCGGCCGGCGATGAAGCCGACCACGGGCTTCTTCGTGCCGCTGGCCTTCAGGAATTCCGCCCCCTTCACCTCGGCGTCGCCGCCGATCTCGCCGATCATGATGATCCCCTCGGTCTCGGGGTCGCGCACGAACATGTCGAGGCAGTCGATGAAGTTGGTGCCGTTGACCGGGTCGCCGCCGATGCCGATGCAGGTGGTCTGGCCAAGGCCTGCCGCCGTGGTCTGGGCGACCGCCTCATAGGTCAGCGTGCCGGAGCGGCTGACGATGCCGATCCGCCCGCGCTTGTGGATGTGGCCCGGCATGATGCCGATCTTGCACTCGCCGGGCGTGATCACGCCGGGGCAGTTCGGCCCGATCAGCCTGGTGCCGGAGCCGGCCAGCGCCCGCTTCACCGCCAGCATGTCGATCACCGGGATGCCTTCGGTGTTGCACACCACCAGCGGCAGGCCGGCATCGATCGCCTCCAGGATGGCGTCGGCGGCAAAGGCGGGCGGCACATAGATGACCGAGGCGTTCGCCCCGGTCCTGGCCACCGCGTCATGCACGGTGTCGAACACCGGCAGGTCGAGATGCGTGCTGCCGCCCTTGCCGGGGGTCACGCCGCCGACCATGCGAGTGCCATAGGCGATCGCCTGCTGGCTGTGGAAGCTGCCTTGCGCCCCGGTGAAGCCCTGGCAGATGACCTTGGTATCCTTGTTCACCAGAACGGCCATGTCAGGCGGCCTCCTTCACGGCCTTCACCACCTTCTCGGCGGCATCGGCAAGATTGTCGGCGGAGACGATCGGCAGGCCGGACTCGGCCAGGATCCTCTTGCCCAGGTCCACATTGGTGCCTTCCAGCCGCACCACAAGGGGCACCCCCAGCGACACCTCGCGGGCGGCCGCCACCACGCCCTCGGCGATGATGTCGCAGCGCATGATGCCGCCGAAGATGTTCACCAGGATGCCTTCGACATTGGGGTCGGACAGGATGATCTTGAAGGCCGCCGTCACCCGCTCCTTGGTTGCGCCGCCGCCGACATCGAGGAAGTTGGCCGGGGCGCTGCCATAGAGCTTGATGATGTCCATGGTCGCCATGGCAAGGCCGGCCCCGTTCACCATGCAGCCGATCTGGCCATCGAGCTTGACGTAGTTGAGGGCGTGCTTGGCCGCCTCCAGCTCCATCGGGTTCTCTTCGTCCTCGTCGCGCAGCGCCTCGATGTCCGGGTGGCGGAACAGGGCGTTGTCGTCGAAGTTGATCTTGGCATCGAGGGCGATCACCTCGCCGCCACCGGTCACCACCAGCGGGTTGATCTCCAGCATCGACATGTCGGAGGCGGTGAAGGCCTTGTACATGCCGGTCAGGAACTTCACCAGCGAGGCCACCTGCTTGCCTTCCAGCCCCAGGCCGAAGGCCACGCGGCGGGCATGGAAGCCCTGCAGCCCGGTCACCGGGTCGATCGGCAGCTTCATGATCTTGTTGGGCGTGTGCGCGGCCACCTCCTCGATCTCCATGCCGCCCTCGGTCGAGGCGATCACGTTGATCCGGCTGGAGGCCCGGTCGATCAGCATGGCGAGGTAGAGCTCGCGCCGGATGTCGCAGCCATCCTCGATATAGACCCGCTTGACCAGCTTGCCCTCCGGCCCGGTCTGCTTGGTGACCAGCGTCATCCCCAGCATGCGGCCGGCGAGATCCTTCACCTCGTCCAGCGAGCGGGCCAGCTTCACGCCGCCGCCCTTGCCCCGGCCGCCGGCATGGATCTGCGCCTTCACCACCCACACCGGCCCGGGCAGCGACTGCGCCACCTCCACCGCCTCGGCCGCGGTGTAGGCCACCCCGCCCTTGGGCACGGCGACGCCATATTTCGCCAGGATCTGCTTTGCCTGATACTCGTGGATGTTCATGGAACCCCGCCGCCGCGCCAACCGCTATCCGCGCACACTACCACCGAAAGCCCGCCCCGGTCAGCCCGCCTGGGCGTCCATCTGGCGAACCACTTCCACCAGCGTCTTCACCGCGCCGATCGACTTGTCGAGCATCGCCCGCTCATCGGCGTTGAGCTCGATCTCGACGATGCGCTCGACCCCGCCGGCCCCGATCACCACCGGCACGCCGACATAGAGGCCGTCCAGCCCATAGGCGCCCTTCACGAAGGCGGCGCAGGGCAGCAGCCGCTTCTTGTCCTTCAGATAGGCGTCGGCCATCTGGATCGCCGAGCTGGCCGGCGCGTAGAAGGCCGAGCCGGTCTTCAGCAGGTTCACGATCTCGGCCCCGCCGTCGCGCGTGCGCTGCACGATCCTGGCGATCCGCTCCTCGGTCGACCAGCCCATCTTCACCAGATCGGGCACCGGGATGCCGGCCACTGCCGAATAGCGCACCAGCGGCACCATGGTATCGCCATGGCCGCCCAGCACGAAGGCCGTCACGTCCTCGACCGAGACCTTGAACTCCTCGGCCAGGAAATAGCGGAAGCGCGCCGAATCCAGCACGCCCGCCATGCCCACCACCATGTGGTGCGGCAGGCCGCAGGCTTCCTGGAGCACGCCCACCATGACGTCGAGCGGGTTGGTGATGCAGATCACGAAGGCGCCCGGCGCATGCGCCTTGATGCCGGCGCCGACCTGGCGCATCACCTTGGTGTTGATGCCGATCAGGTCGTCGCGGCTCATGCCGGGCTTGCGCGGCACGCCCGCGGTCACGATGATCACGTCGGCGCCGGCGATGCCCTCATAGGAGTTGGTGCCCGACAGCGCCGCATCGAAGCCCTCGATCGGGGCGGCCTCGGCGATGTCGAGCGCCTTGCCCTGGGGCACGCCCTCGACCACGTCGAACATCACGATGTCGCCAAGCTCCTTCAAGCCCGCCAGAAGCGCCAGCGTGCCACCGATCTGACCGGAGCCGATCAGCGCGATCTTGCTACGTGCCATCACCCATCCTCCCGCGCCCGCCACCGGCGCACAAAATCCACCCCTGCCCGCGCGAATGCCGCAGGCGCCGGTTCGATACGCCGATTGGCCGCAAGGAGCAAGCGCGCGCCACGCCGCCACGCCCGCGAGGGGGCCAAGGATCACAAACAACCATCGATCGGCCGGGGCGATGGGTGGGGGGCGGCCGCGCCGTCCCTGCGGCCGGCTGCCCCACTGAACGGGCTCGGGGTGCGATGGCTGGCCCCCTCCTTACCCCATCGTCTCCAGCTCGCTGATCATGCCCTCGATCAGGTCCAGGCCCTGCCGCCAGAAGGCGGGGTCGGCGGCGTCGAGGCCGAAGGGGGCGAGCAGTTCGCGGTGGGTGCGGCTGCCGCCGGCACGCAGCATGTCGAGGTAGCGGGCGGCAAAGCCGGCATCGGCCTGGCGGTAGACGGCATAGAGCGCGTTCACCAGCCCATCGCCGAAGGCATAGGCATAGACATAGAAGGGCGTGTGGATGAAGTGGGGGATATAGGCCCAGAACATGCGGTAGCCGTCGTCCAGCCGGATCGCCGGGCCGAGGCTGCGGGCCTGGGTTTCCAGCCACAGCGCCGAAAGATCGTCGGGCGTGAGTTCGCCGTCGCGCCGGCGGGCATGCACCTGCTCCTCGAAGTCATGCAGCGCGATCTGGCGGACCGCGGTGTTCAGCATGTCCTCGACCTTGCCGGCCAGCAGCGTCTTGCGCCGGGCGGGGTCGCGCTCGGCCTTCAGCAGGGCCTGGAAGGTCAGCATCTCGCCGAACACCGAGGCGGTCTCGGCGAGCGTCAGCGGCGTGTCGGACAGGAAATGCCCCTGGCCCGCCGCCAGCACCTGGTGGACGCCGTGGCCAAGCTCATGGGCAAGCGTCATGACATCGCGCGTACGGCCCAGATAGTTCAGCAGCACATATGGGTGCGCGCTCGGCACGGTGGGGTGCGCGAAGGCGCCGGATGCCTTGCCCGGCCGCGCCGGCGCGTCGATCCAGCCCTCGCGGAAGAAGCGGCTGGCGATCTCCGCCATCTCCGGCGCGAAGCCGCGATAGGCGGCGAGCACCATCTCCTCTGCCTGGCGCCAGGGGATGCGGGTGTCGTCGTCCTGCGGCAGGGGGGCGTTGCGGTCCCAGAAGGGCAGGACGTCGGTGCCGAACCAGCGCGCCTTCAGGCGGTAGTAGCGGTGGGACAGGCGCGGATAGGCCTCGCGCACCGCCGCGATCAGCGCGTCGACCACCGCATCCTCGACCTGGTTGCCGATGTTGCGGGCGCTGATCGGGCGGGGATAGCCACGCCACTGATCCTCGATCGCCTTGTCCTTGGCCAGCGTGTTGGTGATCAGGGCGAACAGCCGCGACTTCTCGCCGAGGCTGTGCGCGATAGCGCGCGCCGCTGCCTCGCGCTCGGCCCCGTCGCGGTCGGTCAGGCGGTTCAGCACTTCGGCCAGGGTCAGCTTCTCCTCCCGCACGGCAAAGCGCAGGTCGGCCAGCGTCTCGTCATAGAGCCTGACCCAGGCGGCCCGGCCGGCCACCTGCTTTTCGTGCAGCAGCCGCTCCAGCTCGTCGGCAAGCTGGTGCGGGCGGTAGGCGCGCACCCGGGCCAGCCAGGGCCGCCAGCGGTCCAGCGCGGGGTCGGTGAGGGCGGCATCCTCCAGCCGGTTCAGCGCCAGGGTGAAGAACAGGGTCAGGCTGCCGATATCGGTCAGCGCCTCGGTGATGGACTGGTAGAAGCGGCCGATCGCCGGATCGGCCATGTCGCCGGCATGCAGAAGCTGGGCGTAGCTGCCGACCCGTCCCAGCAGCTCGTCGATCGCCTCGTACTCGGCGATGGCGGCGGCGAGCCCCCGCCCGTCCAGCGCCGCGACCTTTCCCTCATGGGCCGCCCGGAAGGCCGCCGCCCGCTCCCGCGCCCGGGCCAGATCGGCTGCCACCGCCGGGTCCTGCGGCCCGGCATAGAGATGGCCCAGATCCCATTGCGGCAGGGCGCCCAGCAGCGGATCGGCAGGCTTGGCGGCGGCAGCGGCTTGCATCATCTTCTCTCCAACGGCAACGAACAACGATATGGGGCGGCCGGCGGCCCGCCTCCAATAGGCTGGGGGGATCGATGGACTATCAGGGCGTGGCCAACCTGGCGACCATGTTCCTCGACCAGGCCGGCCGGCACGCCGCCCGGCCCTTCCTGTGGACCAAGCGCGACAAGGTTTGGGGCAGCCGCAACTGGGCGGAGACCGACCGCCAGGTGCGCGCCCTGTCGCGCGGCCTCAGAGCGGCCGGGGTGAAGCCCGGCGACCGGGTGCTGCTGTGCGTCGAGAACCGCCCGGAATGGCTGGTCGCCGATGTCGCCATCATGGCCGCGGGCGCCATCACGGTGCCGGTCTATGTCACCAACACGGCCGATGACCACCGCTTCGTGCTGGAGGATTCGGGTGCCAGCGCGGCCATCGTGTCGACCGCGAAGCTGGCCCGGGCGCTGCTGCCGGCAGTGGCCGCGGTGCCGGCCTGCCGGCTGGTGGTGGCGATGGAGCGGCCGGAGGCGGCGCCCGACGGCCTCGACCTGCGCGACTGGCAGGCGGTGCTGGCGGCCGGCGAGGGGCTGGCGGACGACGTGGGGGAGGTGGCCGGGCGGGTTGGCCGGCGCGATACCGCCTGCTTCATCTACACCTCGGGCACCGGGGGCCGGCCCAAGGGCGTGGTGCTGAGCCATGGCGCGATCCTGGCCAATTGCGCCGGCGCCTATGACCTGCTGCTTGACCTTGGCCTCGACGACGAGGTGTTCCTGAGCTTCCTGCCGCTGTCGCACTCCTACGAGCACACCTGCGGGCAGTTCTTCCCGATCTCGATCGCTGCGCAGATCTACTACGCCGAGGGCGCCGATGCGCTGGCGGCGAACCTGCAGGAGACGCGGCCGACCATCGTGACGGCCGTGCCCCGGCTCTACGAGGTGCTGCACGGCCGCATCAATGCCGGGGTGCGCACGGCGCCAGCGCTGCGCCGGGCGCTGTTCCGGCGCACCCTCGACCTCGGGCTGAAGCGGCTGCGCGGCCAGCCGCTCGGGCTGGCCGGGCTGCTCGACCCGCTGCTGGAGCGGCTGGTGCGGGCGAAGGTGCGCCAGCGCTTCGGCGGCCGGCTGAAGGCCTTCGTGTCCGGCGGGGCGCCGCTGAACCCCGACATCGGCGAGTTCTTCCTGGCGCTGGGCGTGCCGATCCTGCAGGGCTACGGGCAGACGGAGGCGGCCCCGGTGATCTCCTGCAACCGCCCGCGCCGGGTCAGGATCGAGACCGTCGGCCCGCCGCTGAAGGGGGTGGAGGTGCGGCTGGCCGAGGATGGCGAGATACTGGTGCGCGGCGAGCTGCTGATGGAGGGCTACTGGAACCAGCCCGAGGCCAGCGCCGCCGCCCTGCAGGGGGGATGGCTGCACACCGGCGACATCGGGGCGATCGATGCCGATGGCTACATCCGCATCACCGACCGCAAGAAGGACATGATCGTGCTGTCGGGCGGCGACAACATCGCGCCGGCCAAGCTGGAGGGGGCCCTCAGCCTTGAGGCCGAGATCGGCCAGGCGATGGTGGTGGGCGACAAGCGCCCCTTCCTGGTGGCGCTGATCGTGCCCGACCGGGCCTGGACGGAAGCCTGGGCGGCGGCGGCGGGCAAGCCCGCCGATCTCGCCCTGCTCAGCACCGACAAGGCCTTCGTGGCCGCCCTCGGCCAAGTCGTCGACCGGGTGAATGCGCGGCTGTCGGCGATCGAGAAGATCCGCCGCTTCGCCGTGCTGCCGAGCGCCTTCACCACCGAGAACGGCATGATGACGCCGACGCTGAAGACCCGTCGCCACGTGGTCCGCCAGCACTATCAGGCGGTGATCGACGGGCTGTATGAGGGGCGCGGCTAGGAGAAGCCGGGTCCACGAGGCGCGGCCTTATCTCATGGTCGTCTTGGTGATCTGCCGCTCCGCTTACCGGCGGCAGCGGGCTGCGTTCTCAGGTCTTGCCGGCCGGCGGGTCCTCGCCGACGATCCAGTCCGTCCGCTCGATGTCCTGGAACACCACATCGGTGTGGGAATGGGTGGCGCCGCACTCCTCCACCAGCACCTGGATGATGCGCCTGGCGGCGGCCTGCTTCTGGGCCGGCGTGCGGCCCTTGTACAGCTTGATCTCGACATGCGGCATGGCGACCTCCGGAGGCGTGGCGGGCCGAGTATGGCAGGGTTGCGCGGCGCGCGCGAGCCCGGGCGGCGGCCGGCCTTGCCGGCGGGGGGCGGCGCCGCTAAGCCATCGGCGTGCAGACCATCCTCGACATCATCGCGCCGGTCTTCGGGCTGGTCGGGCTCGGCTATCTGGCGGCCCGGCTCGGCTGGTTCCCGGCCGAGGCGACGCGCGGCCTGTCGCGCTTCGTCTTCAACTTCGCGGTGCCGGCGCTGCTGTTCCGCACCATGGCCACGACCCGGCTGCCCGAGGTGATCTACTGGGAGCACCTGCTGTCCTACTATGGCGGCGCCTATGTCGCCTGGATCCTCGGCGCGCTGGTCAGCCGCCATGGCTTCGGGCGGCGCGGTGCGGAGCCGGCGATCGCCGGCATGACGGCGGGCTTTGCCAACACCGTGCTGCTCGGCGTGCCGCTGGTGCTGACCAGCCTGGGCGAGCGGGCGACGCTGCCGCTGTTCCTGATCATCGCCTTCCATTCCTGGCAGATGTTCACGGTTGCGACCCTGCACGTCGAAATCGCGACCGGGCTGGGGGGCGGGCTTGCCAAGGTGCCGCGGGCGGTCGCCGTCAGCCTCGCCACCAACCCGATCATCCTGGCCCTGGCCGGCGGCATTGCCGTCAACCTGGCCGGGCTTGGCCTGCCGCGCGCGCCCGACCAGCTCCTGGAGATGCTGCAGCGGGCGGCGCTGCCCTGCGCGCTGTTCGCCATGGGCGCCTCGCTGGCCGCCTACCGGGTGATGGGGGCGTTGCCGGAGGCGGCGGTCGGCAGCTTCCTGAAGCTGGTCGTCCACCCGGCGGCCGTATGGCTGCTGGCCACCCATGTCTTTGCCATCGACCCGCTGTGGCGCGATGTCGCAGTGCTGGTGGCGGCGGTTCCGGTCGGCGTCAACGTCTATGTCACGGCCCAGCAGTACCAGGCCGGCATCGCCCCGGCGGCGACCGCGATGCTGCTGTCGACCGCCGCCGCCACGGCCACGATCGGCGTGGCGCTGTGGCTGCTGGGCATCGGCTGAGCGGGGTCGACCTTCTCCAAAACTCATCCGCACCGTCATCACTGCGTAATATAACCGCCATATGGTCCGCCCGTGACTGGGGGCGACCCGCGCGATCAACAGCGCCGCCTCCGCCCGAACGATCCGGAGGAACCAGATGTTGAAGATGACGCTCGCCGCGCTCGCGGTCGCCCTGCCGGCGACGGCGATGGCGCAGGCCCTCGACCCCGCCCTGATGGACTACAAGCCGGCCAGCGGCGTGTCCGGCAGCATGAAGTCGATCGGCTCCGACACGCTGAACAACCTGATGACGCTGTGGGCCGAAGGCTTCAACGCCATGTACCCCAACGTGAAGATCGAGATCGAGGGCAAGGGCTCCTCGACCGCCCCGCCGGCCCTGATCGGCGGCACCGCCCAGTTCGGCCCGATGTCGCGTGCCATGAAGGGTGCCGAGATCGACCAGTTCGAGAAGAAGTACGGCTACAAGCCCGCCGTCGTGCGTTCGGCCGTCGATGCGCTGGCGGTGTTCGTGCACAAGGACAACCCGATCCAGTGCATGACCATGCAGCAGGTCGATGCGGTGTTCTCCAAGACCCGCAAGGGCGGCGCCAACGCCGACATCGCGACCTGGGGCCAGCTTGGCCTGACCGGCGAGTGGGCGAACCGGCCGATCTCGCTCTACGGCCGCAATTCGGCCTCGGGCACCTACGGCTATTTCAAGGAAGTCGCGCTGTTCAACGGCGACTTCAAGGACAGCGTGAAGGAGCAGCCCGGCTCCTCGACCGTCGTCCAGGGCGTGGCCTCCGACAAGTTCGCCATCGGCTACTCCGGCGTCGGCTACAAGACCGCCGATGTGCGCACCGTGCCGCTGGCCGCCAAGGCAGGCGAGAAGTGCTATGACGCCACGGCCGAGAACGCCTATGCCGGCGACTATCCCCTGTCCCGCTTCCTCTACATCTACGTCAACGTGAACCCGAACCAGGCGCTCGACCCGCTGCGCGCCGAGTTCGTCCGGTTCATCTACTCCAAGCAGGGCCAGCAGGCCGTGGTGAAGGACGGCTACTTCCCGGTCACCCAGGCGATCGCTGCGGAAGACCTGAAGGCGATGAAGCTGATGTAGGCTTCACGGATCCGAGCCGGGGCCGGGTCCCCTGATCCGGCTCCCTGTCCCCGAAGGGGAGGGCGGCCCTTGCGGTGCCGCCCTCCAGCCTTCCTGAAGCCTGTCCGTTCCGCCCTGCCGAGGCCCGCCATGTCCGTGACCGATGCCGCACCGCCCGCTCCCGCGCCACGCCGGAAGTTCCGCGGCGCGACACGCAAGTCGGTGCTGATCGCCGACATGATCGCCGACAAGGTGATCACCTATGGCGGGCTCAGCGTCATCCTCGCGGTGTTCGGCATCATGATCTTCCTGGCCGAGGTGGTGGTGCCGCTGTTTACCGGCAGTACCGTCGACGGCCGCAGCGCAGGCGACCGCCCGGCGATCGGCCATGCGATCTTCGACCGGGTCGACGAATACAAGACGCTGTCGATCCAGGTGGCCGACGATGGCAAGATCAGCGCCTTCCACATCGCCACCGGCAAGCCGGTCGATACCCCCGACTTCGATTTCGGCGGCGCCCGGGCCACCGCCCATGCCGCCGCCTTCGGCCATCCCGACATGATCTTCGGCTTTGCCGACGGCTCGGTCAGGCTGGTGAAGCTGAACGTGACGGTGCGCATCCTGCCCGGCGACCAGATGCCCGAGGGGCTGACGCCGCTGGACGCGCGCGACCTGACCGACGGCCGTTCGATCTATTCCCGCATCACCGGCAACCAGATCCGTCAGGTCTCGGTCGCCCTGTCGCAGGAGCCGGCGCAGGTGATCGCGGCCGGCAAGGCGATCCGGGCGTTGGACTACCGCATCGGCGGCACGGTCGAGCGGCCGACCCAGTCCTTCGTCAGCGTCGATGACGACAATGTCCTGCGCATCAGCCGGGCCGAGGCGCGGCGCAACCTGCTGACCGGCCGCACCACGATCTCGTTGTCGACCAGCCAGCTGCCGCCGCTGCCGGCCGGCGCCAGGCCCGTGTTCCTGCAGATGACGACCCAGGCCGACCAGGTCTATGTCGGCGGCGAGGACGGCACGATCCACCGCTACGATACCCGCGACCTTGCTGCGCCGGTGCTGGCCGAGCGGCGGGACCTGCTGCCGGGCACGGTGCGGCTGACCATGCTGAAGTTCCTGAACGGCGACCAGTCGCTGACGGTTGGCGGCTCGGACGGCACGGTCGACGTCTATTTCCTGCTGCCGCGGGCCGAGAATGCCGGCAGCGACGGCCGCACCCTGGTCCGTGCGCACCGGCTGGAGCCGCAGCCCGGCGCCATCATCGCCATGGATATCTCGTCCCGGGCCAAGACCTTCGTGACGGCCGACGACAGGGGCAATGTGTGGCTGCGGCATTCCACCAGCGAGCAGGTGCTGGCGAAGCTGCCGGGGCCGCCGGCCGAACGCATCGAGGCGGTGGCGCTGGCACCGCGCGACAATGGGGTCCTGGTGCTGACCGAGGGCGACCGCTACGTCGCCTGGGACGTGTCCATCCCCCATCCCGAGACCACCTTCGCCTCGATCTTCGGCAAGGTCTGGTACGAAGGCTATGACGGGCCGGAATACACGTGGCAATCCTCCTCCGGCACCGACAGCTTCGAGCCGAAGCTCTCCCTGGTGCCGCTGATCTTCGGCACGCTGAAGGCCACCGTCTACGCCCTGCTGTTCGCCGTGCCGGTGGCCCTTGGTGCGGCGATCTACACTTCCGAATTCGTGCACCACAGCGTGCGCGCGGTGGTCAAGCCGGCGATGGAGATGATGGCCTCCCTGCCCTCGGTGGTGCTGGGCTTCATCGCCGCGCTGATCCTGGCGCCGCTGGTGGAGGCGTGGCTGTCGGCGGTGCTGCTGGCGGCCTTCCTGCTGCCCTTCGCGCTGATCCTGGCGGCCCGGCTGTGGCAGATGCTGCCCGCACCGGTGGCGCTGAAATATGGCGGGCTGACGAAGTTCGCGGCCATGTTCCTGGTGCTGGGCCTTGCCGCGCAGCTTTCGGTCTGGCTGTCCTTCAGCTTCGAGCGGGCGTTCTTTGCCGGCGACGTGAAGGCCTGGGCGAATGGCGATATCGGCAGCGACGCGCCGCTGATGACGCTGGTGCTGATGCCCGTCGCCGCCTTCGCCCTCTCCCGCCTGATCCAGCCGGTCACAGAGGCGCTGCTGCCGATGCCGGGCGATGGCGCCCCGCGCTGGCGGCAGGGTGCGGTCGAGGCGCTGCGCTGGCTGCTGCTGCTGGCCGCTGCCGCCATCGCCGCCTTCCTGCTGGCGAGCCTGCTGATCGCGGTGGGGCTTGGCCTGCGCGGCGGCGTGGTCGACACCTATGTCCAGCGCAACACGCTGGTGGTGGGCTTCGCCATGGGCTTCGCGGTGATCCCGATCATCTACACCATCGCCGAGGACGCGCTGAACGCGGTGCCCGAGCATCTGCGCGGTGCCAGCCTGGCCTGCGGTGCGACGCCCTGGCAGACGGCGATCGGCGTGGTGCTGCCGACCGCGGTGTCGGGGGTGTTCGCTGCGGTGATGGTGGGGCTCGGCCGGGCGGTCGGCGAGACCATGATCGTGGTCATGGCCGCCGGCAATACGCCGGTGCTGGAATGGAACATCTTCAACGGGTTGCGGGCGCTGTCCGCCAACATCGCGGTGGAACTGCCCGAAGCGGTGCGCGACGACACGCTCTACCGCATGCTGTTCCTGGCCGCCCTGACGCTGTTTGTGATGACCTTTGTCGTGAACACCCTGGCCGAGATGGTCCGCCTGCGCTTCCGCAAGCGCGCGGCCTCTCTCTAGCCGGGCGGAGGCTGCCATGACGATGGAACTGGTGAATGGCGCGCCCGCGGCCGAGCCTGCGAAGGCGGCCGGCTCAAGGCGCAACCTTGCGATCTCATTCCCGGCGCTCGGGGAGCCGAATTCCTGGGCGCTGGGCGGCGCGCTCGCCTTCGGCATCATGATGATCGTCGGCTTCCTGCTGCTGGTGCTGTGGAACGGCGCCGTGACCTTCTGGCCGAAGCCGATCGCGGTGGTGACGCTGAAATCGGGCGAACGGATCGCCGGCGAGCCGTCGCGCAGCGACATCTACCGTCCAGGCCCCGACGTGCTGGCCCAGATCCCGGCGGCCGAACGGGCCCGCATCGCGGCGGCCGGCGGCCTTGAAGGCCGCACTCTCTACCGGGTCGGCAACTACGACCTCTACAACGACGACTACCGCTGGGTGTCCGATTTCGAGGTCGCCGCGGTCGAGCGGCCGGGCGGCCAGGTGCTGGTCGAGCGGCTGGAATGGGGACCCTTCGTTGGCCGGATCCGGCAGATCTCGGTCGATGGCGCCGTCACCCCTGACCCCGAGGCACGCGATCCGGTCCTGACACAGGCGCATGCCACCGCGCGCCAGCGCTGGGCAACCATCCACCGCATCGAGAAGGACCAGATCGGCGCCATCAACCACGCGCTGGAGAGCGAGAGGCTGGCGCTGCGGCGGGTGGCGCTGCGCTCCGGCGACGGCTCCCCGGAACATCGTGCCGCGGTTGCCGCCTTCGCCGCCACCGAGGCGCGGCTGAAGGGCGAGTACGACGGGCTTTCCGCGCAGTCCCGGGCACTGCGCGACCGCGATGCGCACGACACCATCACGCTGGTGGATGTGAAGGGCCAGGAAAAGCAGCTTCCGCTGTCGGCGGTGGTCCGGCTCTATCCGGCCAACGACCTTACCTACCTGCAGAAATGGGGTGTCTATTTCAGCCGCTGGTGGGAGTTCGTGTCCTCCGAGCCGCGGGAGGCGAACACCGAGGGCGGGGTGCTGCCGGCCATCTTCGGCACCTTCGCGATGACCGTGCTGCTCAGCCTTTTCGTCGCCCCCTTCGGCGTGATCACCGCGCTCTACCTGCGCGAATACGCCGCCCAGGGCAAGCTGGTCGCCTTCGTGCGCATCTCGGTCAACAACCTCGCCGGCGTGCCGTCCATCGTCTATGGCGTGTTCGGGCTCGGCTTCTTCGTCTACATCGTCGGCGGCACCATCGACGACCTGTTCTATCCCGAGCGCCTGCCCAACCCCACCTTCGGGCGTGGTGGCATCCTGTGGTCGTCGCTGACGCTGGCGCTGCTGACCGTGCCGGTGGTGATCGTGGCGACCGAGGAGGCGCTGGCCGCGGTGCCGCGCTCGATGCGCGAGGGCTCGCTCGCCTGCGGCGCGTCCAAGTGGCAGACCATCCGCAACATCGTCCTGCCGCGGGCCATGCCGGGCATCATGACCGGCCTGATCCTGGCCATGGCGCGCGGCGCCGGCGAGGTGGCGCCCTTGATGCTGGTGGGCGTGGTGAAGCTGGCCCCGGAGCTGCCGATCGACGGGTTCTGGCCGTTCATCCACCTCGACCGCAGCTTCATGCATCTGGGCTTCCACATCTACGACGTCGGCTTCCAGTCGCGGAACTCCGAGGCCGGCAAGCCCATGGTCTTCGTCACCACCATGCTGCTGATCGTCCTGGTCGCCGGCATGAACGCCTTTGCCATCATCGTCCGCAACCGCCTGAAGCGGCAGTTCGCGGGCAGCCAGTTCTAGGGAGTGGTCATGGTCGCGCTCGCCGAAGCCGATGCCGCAAGCCAAGCGGCCTCCGAAACCAGCTACCACCCGCGCCGCGGGGAGCAGGGGGCGATCCTCGAGATCCAGGATTTCTGCCTGTGGTATGGGCAGAAGCAGGCGCTGTTCAACAATACGCTGACGATCGACCGCGGCCTGGTCACGGCGCTGATCGGCCCCTCGGGCTGCGGCAAATCCACCCTGCTGCGCTCGCTGAACCGGATGAACGACCTGATCGACAATCTCACGGTCAGCGGCCGCATCACCCTCGACAAGACGGTCGAGATCTACGACCGGCGCACGGACGTGATCGCGCTGCGCAAGCGCATGGGCATGGTGTTCCAGAAGCCGAACCCCTTCCCGAAGTCGATCTTCGAGAACGTGGTCTATCCCATGCGCGTCGACGGGGTGAGCGACCGCCGCCTGCTGCAGGAAACCTGCGAGCGGGCGCTGCGCGGGGCGGCATTGTGGGACGAGGTGAAGGACCGCCTGAACGAAAGCGCGCTCGGCATGTCGGGCGGCCAGCAGCAGCGCCTGTGCATCGCCCGCGCCATCGCCGGCGATCCGGAGGTGCTGCTGATGGACGAGCCGTGCAGCGCGCTCGACCCCATCGCCACCGCCAAGATCGAGGAGCTGATCGACGAGCTGCGCGGCACCTACACCATCATCATCGTCACCCACAACATGCAGCAGGCCGCGCGCGTCTCCGACAACACGGCCTTCATGTATCTGGGCCGGCTGATCGAATACGGCGACACCCACACCATCTTCACCGCGCCGAAGCTCGCGCGGACGCGCGACTACGTGACCGGGCGCTTCGGCTGAAGGGGGGCAACTGATGCCATCGGAGCATATCGTCAAATCCTACGACGAGGAGCTGAAGCGCCTGTCGAGCCTGCTGTCCCAGATGGGCGGCATGGTCGAGGCCCAGGTCGCCGACGCCATCTTCGCCATCGGCCGGCGCGACAGCGATGTCGCCGCCCGCTGCCTGGAGGGCGACGCCCGGCTCGACCAGGCCGAGCATGAGGTCAACCAGTTCGTGGTGCGCCTGCTGGCCCTGCGCCAGCCGATGGCCAATGACCTGCGCCTGATCGTCTCGGCGCTGCGCATCGCCGCCGACCTGGAGCGGGCCGGCGACTATGCCGCCAATGTCGCCAAGCGGTCGATCGCGCTGAACCAGATGCCGCCGGTCCGGGCCACCGCCACCATCGTGCGCATGGGCCGCATGGTCCAGGCGATGCTGAAGGACGTGCTGGACGCGCTGGCCGCAGGGGATGTCGACAAGGCCGTCGCGGTCTGGCACCGCGACGAGGAGATCGACGAGATCTACACCAGCCTCTTCCGCGAACTGCTGACCTACATGATGGAGGACCCCCGCCACATCACGCCCTCGGCCCATCTGCTGTTCATCGCCAAGAACCTGGAGCGGATCGGCGACCACGCCACCAACATCTCCGAATCGCTCTATTTCATCCAGACCGGCACGCAGCTCACCCAGGCCCGCCCCAAGGGCGACGACACCAGCTTTGCCGTCGATCCGCCGGCCGCTGCCGAAGGCGGGCCCGCATGAAGCCGCTGATCCAGGTGGTGGAGGACGAGGCGGCGATCGTCACCCTGCTGCGCTACAACCTGGAGAAGGAAGGCTACCGCGTGGTCGAGGCGCGCGACGGCGAGGAGGCGCTGCTGGTGGCGACCGAGCGCCGGCCCGACGTGGTCATCCTCGACTGGATGCTGCCGCTGCTGTCGGGCATCGAGGTGTGCCGCCGCCTGCGCCGCTCGCCCACCCTCGCCAACACGCCGATCATCATGCTGACCGCGCGCGGCGAGGAGGGCGACAAGGTGCGTGGCCTGAACGCCGGAGCGGATGACTACATCACAAAGCCCTTCAGCCCGGGCGAGCTGATGGCGCGGGTGCGCGCGGTGCTGCGCCGCTCCCGACCGGCTGCGGAGGCCGAGACCCTGCGCTGCGGCGACATCGCCATGGACACCGCCGCCCACCGGGTGAAGCGCGGCGGCCGCGACATTCATCTGGGGCCGACCGAGTTCCGCCTGCTGCGCCATTTCCTGGAGCATCCGGGCCGCGTGTTCAGCCGCGAGCAGCTTCTGGATTCGGTGTGGGGGGCCGATGTCTATGTCGAGCCGCGCACCGTGGATGTCCATATCCGGCGCCTGCGCAAGGCGCTGATCGAACCGGGCGAGGGCGACCCGATCCGCACCGTGCGCTCGGCCGGCTATGCCCTCGATGCGGCGGCGATGGTGGCGGCCTGAAGGCCAACCGCCGGGCCGGCAGGAAGGGGCGGCTCAGCGCCAATGGTGGCAGGCCACCGCGTGACCGGGCGCGACCTGGTCGGCAGCGGGGGCCTGGACCGCGCAAAGCGCATCGGCCTGGGGGCAGCGGGTACGGAAGACGCAGCCCGAGGGCGGGTCGAGCGGCGAGGGCAGGTCGCCCTGCAGCACGATGCGCTGGCGGGCCCGCTCGACATCGGGGTCGGGCACCGGCACGGCTGAGATCAGCGCCTTGGTATAGGGGTGGCGCGGTTCGGCGAACAGGCTGTCGGCGGTGGCCAGTTCCATCAGCCGGCCGAGATAGAGCACCAGGATGCGGTGGCTGACATGGCGCACCACCGACAGGTCATGGCTGATGAAGATCATCGACAGGCCGAAATCGCGCTGCAGGTCGACCAGCAGGTTCACGATCTGCGCCTGGATCGACACGTCGAGTGCCGAGACCGGCTCGTCGCAGACGATCAGCCGCGGCCGCAGGATCATCGCCCGCGCAATGCCGATGCGCTGGCACTGGCCGCCGGAGAACTCGTGCGGGTAGCGGTTCACCATCTCCGCCATCAGCCCCACCCGCACCATCATCTCGCGCGCCCGCTCCAGCCTGGCGGCGCGCGGCATCTCGGGGTGGAAGGTGTCCAGCGGCTCGCTGATGATGTCGCCCACGGTCATGCGCGGGTCGAGGCTGGCCAGGGGATCCTGGAAAACGATCTGCAACTCGCGCCGCAGCGGGCGCATCGCGGCGGCATCCAGCCCGGCGATCGGCCGGCCCATCCACACCACTTCGCCCGCCGTGGGCTTCAGCAGCTGCAGGATGGCGCGGCCAAGGGTTGACTTGCCGCAGCCCGATTCGCCGACCACCCCAAGGGTCTCCCCGGGCGCCACCTCGAAGCTGACCCCGTCGACCCCCTTCAGCAGCCGCGGCGGCCGGAACAGGCTGCCGCCGATCGGAAAATGCACCTTCAGGTCACGCACGCTGAGCACCGGGGCGGTCATGGCGCGGCGACCCGGAAGCAGGCAGCCCGCCGGCTGCCGCCGGCCGCCAGCAGGGGCGGCGCCTCGACCGCGCAG
>CAZEQG010000009.1:0-17774 GCA_964514295.1 uncultured Alphaproteobacteria bacterium | reverse complement strand
CACCACGGCGCCGGCACCGTCGCCGAACAGCACGCAGGTGCTGCGATCCTCCCAGTCGAGCAGCCGGGTGAAGGTCTCGGCCCCGATCACCAGCGCCGTCCGGGCCTGGCCCAGACGCAGGAAATTGTCGGCCACGGCGAGGGCGTAGATGAAGCCGGCGCAGACGGCCTGGACATCGAAGGCAAAGCCGCGGTCAAGGCCGAGCCGCGCCTGCACCTTGGTGGCGGTGGCCGGGAAGGTGTCATCGGGCGTGGTGGTGGCCAGCACGATCAGGTCGACCTCGCCGGCCGCGATGTCGGCGGCGTCCAGCGCCCGGCGCGCGGCAGCGGTGGCGAGATCGGCCGTGGTCTCGCCCGGTGCGGCGACGTGGCGCTGGCGGATGCCGGTGCGCTGGCGGATCCACTCGTCGGTGGTGTCGATGCGGCTGGCGAGATCGTCGTTGCTCACGACCTGGGCCGGAAGATAGGCGCCACAGCCGACCAGGACGGAACGGAACATCGCGGTCAACCGACCGCGGCGGGGGCGACGGTCAGCTCTTCCGGCAGTCGGGCAAGCTGCGACTGGATGCGGTCGATGAAGTTGTAGAGGCCCATGTCCACGGCCACCCCGATGGCGTTGGCGAAGCCCAGCGCGTCGGTACCGCCATGGCTCTTCACCACGACGCCCTTCACGCCGAGAAAGATGGCGCCGTTGTAGCGGCGCGGATCGACGCGCCGGCGCAGCCGGGCGATCGCGGTCCTGGAAAACACGTAGCCGAGCTTCGCCCACAGGGAGGAACGGAAGCTCTCGCGCATGAACTGGGTGATCAGGCGCGCGGTGCCCTCGGCCGTCTTCAGCGCGACATTGCCGGTGAAGCCGTCGGTCACCACCACATCGACCGTGCCGGCGGCGATGTCGTCGCCCTCGACGAAGCCGTGGAAATCGACCACCCCTTCGGCCGCCCGCAGGACGGCGGCGGCCGCCTTCACCGCCTCGTTGCCCTTCTGGTCCTCGGCCCCGACATTCAGCAGGCCGACGCTCGGCTGGGTAAGGCCCAGCACGGTGCGGGCGAACACCTCGCCCATGACCGCGAACTGCACCAGGTTGCGGGCATCGCACTGAACGTTGGCGCCAAGGTCCAGCATCACGCTTTCCCCGCGCAGGGTGGGGAACAGGCCGGCAATCGCCGGACGCTCCACCCCCGGGACCGGGCGCAGGGCAAACTTCGCCAGCGCCATCAGCGCCCCTGTGTTGCCGGCCGATACCACCCCGGCGCAGCGCCCGTCGCGCACCGCATCGATGGCAAGGCGCATGCTGGAGCCGCGCCCGCTGCGCAGCGCCAGCGACGGCTTCGTGTCGTTGGTGATGACCTCGTCGGTGTGGAGGATCTCGACGCGCTCCTTCAGCCGCCGGGTCCGCGACAGCAGCGGCGCCAGCGCCGATTCGCGGCCGACCATCAGGAAGCGCAGGTCAGGAAACCGCTCCAGCGCCAGCTCGGCACCGTCGACCACCATGCCAGGCGCCCGGTCGCCTCCCATGGCGTCGAGCGCCAGCAGCATGTCCTGGCCCACGTCAGCCCCCCCGCCGGTGAACCCGCGTCACCCCTGATCAGGCAGCCGCGTCGCGCGCCACCACCTCGCGCCCGTCATAATGTCCACAGGCGCTGCAGACATGATGCGGCCGCTTGGACTCGCCGCAATTCGGGCATTCAACGAAAGCCTCGGCCACGAGCCCGTCATGGGCCCGCCGCATGTTGCGCCGCGACTTCGATGTCTTTTTCTTGGGAACAGCCATGGTCTGATCTTTCCGCGATGGCCCGGCGATCCCACTGACGCGCCGGGGGGCTCCGAAGGAAGCCCGCTTGTCTACAGAATAACCCCCGGCTCGGCAAGTGTCGAAGCCGCCGGAACCGTCTGAACGCTAGCGCCTTCCCCGCCGCGCCGCCAGCGCCGCGAAAGGCGATGGCGGCCCCTCGGCCGGCGGCGCCTCGAAACTGGCCCCCGGCGCGCGCGGATAGGGATCGAGCGCCAGCGACAAATGCTGGGCGACCAGTTCGCCGAGATCGACCGCCCCATCCTCGATCGGCTCCGGCAGGTCGGCATCGAAGGGCACATCCACCTCATCGGCCGGATCGGCGCTCGCCTCCTCCTCGCCGAAGAAGGCGGTGAAGGTTTCGGCAAGCTGGGCCGGCACCGGCGCCAGGCTGACCACGCATTCCTGGACGAGATCGGCCGACAGCCGCCCCTCCACCCGGACCAGCCGGCCATTGGCCAGGGGCTTGGCGGTCACCTCCGCCTCCAGCCGGTCGAGGGCCAGCAGGCCGAGGCGGCGGGCCAGCGCCTCGCGCTCCGGTGCCTCGGCCCGGATCGCCCGGGTGACGCCGCGCGCCGGCAGGCTCGCCACGGGCAGCGGGCGGGAGAATTCGGGCGTCATTGCGCATCTTCCGGCAGCGGGTCGGGAAACGACACCTCACCGGCCAGCAGGGCGGCCTCCGGCACCGACTCCAGCGCCGCCACCGCCCGCCGGACATAGGCCGCCATCTGCGCCACCGCCTGCGGTGGCGGGGTGGCCGTGGCGTAGAGGTTGCGGGCCAGCGCGCCGATCAGGGCCTCCGGCCCGTCATCGGCCAGGGCCCGGTCATAGGCCACGGCACGTCCATAGTAGCCGCGCGCAGCCTCCTTCACCCGGGCGCCGACCTTGAGATCGGACACGCCAAGGTCGCGCAGCGACACGTCGAGCGTGGCAACCAGCCGGTCGAACACCCGCTGCCCGGTCTCGCGGGCCAGCGGATCGGCCTGGCCGAGCCGGCGCACCAGCAGATGGACATGCAGCACCAGCAGGTCGAAACGGCCGTCGAAGCTGTCCGGCACCGCCAGGCGGCGGTAGAAGTCGGGCATGGCGGCACGGGCCACGGCGGCAGCGTAGAGCCGGGCGTCGGGCGGCTCCGCGGCGGCGGGTGCACGGGCGAACAGGCGAGTTAGAACCACGGTCTGGCGCACCCGGCATTGACAAGATGTGGGATGATCCGGCTGATATGGCCACAGCGGTTCCGAGGTCAAGCACGATGAGGATGACAATGCCCCCGGCCGTCCCGGCGCTTGCCGCCCTGGCGCTCGCCATGGTCCTGGCGGCCTGCACCCCGACCGTGATCCAGCGCGGCCACGCGGTCGACGACGAGGAGGTCGCCCGCATCGAGGTCGGCCAGTCGACCGAGCAGGACGTGATGCGCCTGCTCGGCTCGCCGACATCGGCCTCCAGCTTCGGCGAGCGGACCTGGTACTATGTCAGCAAGCGGACGGAGAACATCGCCTTCATGCGGCCCGAGACCACCGACCAGAAGGTGGTGGCGATCAGCTTCGGCGATGACGGCAAGGTCACCGAGGTGCGCCGCCTGGGGCTGGAAGAGGCTTCGGCGGTCGATCCCGCCAGCCGCAAGACGCCGACCGCGGGACAGAACATCACCTTCCTGCAGCAACTCTTCGGCAATCTCGGCCGCTTCAACTCGCCGGCCGGTGGCGGCGGCTTCGCCTCCTCCCGCCGGCGCTGAGGCCGGGGCGCTAACCCGCTTCCGCGAACAGGCAGTCGCGGATCGCCCGCCAGGTGTCGCGGTCGGGGGCGGACAGGAAGCCGCCGGAATGACGGGTAACGCTGTAGCGGCTGCCGTCGATGAAGGCGCCCTCGCCGCCCGCCTCGCGGTGGATGAGATGGCCGGGCGCATGGTCCCAGGGCAGCATCCGGTGATAGACCGAGAAGTGCCATCGCCCGTCGGCGATGCGCAGGTATTCGTGGCCGGCGCAGCGGAGCTGGTGGGTGGCGGCGAAGACGCCGACGCGCGACCGGGCACGGGCCTTAAGCTCGGCCGGAAAGTACTTGAAGCTGGTGGCACCGATCAGCGCGCCCGGCGGCCCCCCGGCCGCGACCGATAGCCGCACCCCGTCGGTATAGGCCCCTGCCCCGGCTTCGGCCACGGTGAGGCTGTCGGCGACCGGATCATAGATCCAGGCGGCCACGACCTCCCCGCCGCGCGCCAGCGCCACCATCACCGCGAACAGCGGCTTGCCGGCGGCGAAATTGGCCGTGCCGTCCACCGGATCGATGATCCAGCATGGCGCCTCGCCGGCCAGCGCCGCCAGCACCCCGGCATCGGCGTGTGCCGCCTCCTCCCCCACCACCAGGCTGCCCGGCAGCAGGGCCGTGAAGGCCGCCGTGAGGTGGCGTTCCGCCTCGCGGTCGGCGACGGTCACCAGATCTCCCGGCCCCTTTTCGATGATGTCCCCATCGGCGAGGGCCCGGAAGCGGGGCATGATCTCGGCCGCCGCGGCCTCGCGAATGAGGGCGGCGACCCGGGCGGGATCGGGCATCATGCCGGGGTCAGGCGGCGCTGAAGCCGGGCGGCGTCCTTTGCATCGAGCCCCACCTTCAGATGCGCCAGCGCCTCGTCATCGTGCCGGCTCAGCACCTCGCCATGCTCATAGAGCCAGGCGATGGTGGCGCCGTCGGCAAGATCGATGTCGAGGTCGAGCACCTGGCGGCTCTCGGCCAGCTTGGCATCGAGCAGGGCGAGCAGCCCCGCCTCCCCCTCGCCGGTCAGGGCCGAGATCGCCACGGCTTCCCGCGGCAGGCCGGCCCGGTCCGCGGCCGGCAGCAGGTCGATCTTGTTCCACACCTCGATCAGCCTGCCATCGCTCAGCCGGGCACCGAGGCCAAGCTCCTCCAGCACGGTCTCGACATCCTGCTTCTGGGCGGCACGGTCGGGATGCGACACGTCGCGCACATGCAGGATCAGGTCGGCCTCCGTCACCTCCTCCAGCGTCGCCCGGAAGGCGGCAACCAGATGGGTCGGCAGGTCCGAGATGAAGCCCACGGTGTCGGACAGGATCACGCTGCGCCCGGAGGGCAGCTCTACCTTGCGCATGGTCGGGTCAAGTGTGGCGAAGAGCAGGTCCTTGGCGAACACCTCGGCGCGCGTCAGGCGGTTGAACAGCGTCGACTTGCCGGCGTTGGTGTAGCCGACCAGCGCCACCACCGGATAGGGCACGCGCTTGCGGGCCTGGCGGTGCAGGCCGCGGGTCCGCGTCACGTCCTGAAGCTCCTTGCGCAGCTTGGCCATGCGCTCGCCGATCAGCCGGCGGTCGATCTCAAGCTGGCTTTCGCCGGGGCCGCCGAGGAAGCCGAAGCCACCGCGCTGACGCTCCAGATGGGTCCAGGACTTCACCAGCCGGCTGCGCTGATAGTCCAGCGCCGCCAGTTCGACCTGGAGGCGGCCCTCATGGGTGCGGGCGCGGGCGCCGAAAATCTCCAGGATCAGGCCGGTGCGGTCGATGACCTTGCACTTCCAGGCCCGCTCCAGGTTGCGCTGCTGCACCGGCGAAAGGGCGGCGTCGATGATCGCCACACTCACCCCCTCGGCCGCCACCACCTGGCCGAAGCGCTCCACCTGGCCGCTGCCGAACAGGGTGGCGGGGGTGGCCTTGGCCACCCGCACCACTTCGGCATGCGCCACCTCCAGCGAGATGGCGAGCGCCAGACCCGCCGCCTCCTCCAGCCGCGACTGGGGGGAGCGGGCGTCCTCCGCCTCGCCGCGAACCGGGCGGTGGGGATGCAGGATGAGGGCGCGGTCGCGCTTGACGGCGGCGGCGCCCTGGCTGCTGTCGCCGGGGCTCAGGCTTCCCCGCCTTCCTTCGGCCCGTCGAACAGGCTGATCGGATGCGCCGGCATCACTGTCGAGATCGCATGCTTGTAGACGAGCTGGCTGTGAGCGTCCCGCCGCAGCAGGACCGAGAAGTTGTCGAACCAGGTGACTATTCCTTGCAGCTTGACGCCATTCACGAGGAATATCGTGACTGGCGTCTTGTTCTTACGGATGTGGTTCAAGAACACGTCCTGGACGTTCTGGTTCTTCTCGGTGCTCATTGTCCGATCCTTTCTCTTGGGGGCACGAAACGCGCCCCAGACCCCCGGCGTTGCGAATGCCGACACGCGCAGAGCAAAAATCGTGATGCCACCGCCGAATGTCCAGTGGCTTGTGGTAGGCTCGTGCGAAGGCGCGGGCCTCGGCTCAAGCGCCACCGCGATGACCATGAGGGGAGGAGTGAACATGGGACTGATAAATTGGCTGCGGGCCAGGGCCTCGGGCCACACCGACAGCCAAATCAGCGAGCGCTACGACCGCGCCAACGCCCGCAGCACCGACTACATGCAAGTGGTCCAGTGGTATGTCGAGGAGGCTACCAGCAACCCGCTGATCCTGCGGGACTACGCCGCGCTGTCGCAGCAGCGCTTCCGGGCCGGCCACGTCCCCAAGCTGCTGGGCTACCGCAGCGACATCGAGCGCAAGCTCGGCCATGCCAAGCATATCGGCACAAAGCAGAACCCATGGATTTCCGCGTTCCTCCGGCCAACCGACGGCACGGTCTTTTGCGCCTATGTGCTGCTGCGCGACGAAAACCAGCAGTACGCCATCATGAAGCCCTACTGGTTCCTGTCGAGCGGCGAGAAGGAGGCAGATTTCAGGCGGCCCGTCCCGGACGCAATGTAGGGAGCGCGTGGCATGGCTTTCATCGACGACCTGATCGCATCGCCCTACGACTTCCTGAAGATGAACCTGGTTGTGATGCGCGGTTTCAACTTTCCCATGGTGGCCGGCAGCGAAGGCTTCAAGGCGGTCGACCTGAAGGCCGAGAACAATGCGCGCTGCACCCGGCCCTCCAAGCGCTTCTGGAAGGGGGACTACACCAATCTCGGCGTCTGGGGCATCTGGCATCACCTCACCCCCACGCCCTATGCGGTCGACTGCACCTTCGGGGCGGGCTGGCTGCCCTATGCGCCGAACACCCTGCAGAAGGCGGTGCTGGACGATACCGACCGGATCATGCTGACCGCCGCAATGACCGGCTGCTCCTTCGGGGCCGTCACCTTCTCCAATGGCCAGACACAGGTCTGCCACGTGAACTTCCAGACCAACGACATGCTGGACACGGATGCGATGGCGGCGGCCATGCTCTACTTCACCCGCAAGCTCGACCAGAGCCGCTACCGCGAGACCATCCGCGGCAAGCGCGTGGCCCTGGAGCGCCAGGGCCAGATGGGGGCGACCGTGATCGGCGTGAACGAGGGCGGCTGGACCTTCTATGCCCAGCAATGGGAGCTGGTGGACGGCATGAACGATATCTACAACTACTACGAGCTGATCAGGCTCTGACCCAGGGCCCGGCAATCGGCAAAGGACAGCGCCGGGGGAAAGGCCGGATCGGCAGGACCGGCCCCCAGCAGCACCGGCAGGCAGCCGGCGCGATGGGCGCATTCCAGGTCGATCGCGCTGTCGCCGACGAACCACACGGTCTGCGGATCCGGCGTCAGGCCGCTGCCTTCCAGCGCCATCTGCACGACCAGCGGCGAGGGCTTGTCGGCCGGCGCATCAGCGGCGCCAACCACGCGGTGGAAATAGCCGGTCCAGCCCAGATGCTCGGCCTCCAGCCGCAAGGTGCCGCCATGCTTGTTGCTGACGACGGCGAGCGTCACCCCCTCGCCCGCCAGGCGCGCCAGCAATTCCCCTGCCCCCGGCAGCACCCGCAGGCCGGCGAGGTGGCGGCTGTTGAAATGCTCGCGGAACACCAGCTCGGCATCGCGCCAGGCATCGCCAAACAGCTCCGGAAAGCTGTCGCGCAGCGAGCGCTTCACGCGCGCATGCACCTCCGCCTCGCTCCAGGGCGGATGGCCGAAATGCACCAGCGCGGCGTTCAGCGCGTCGCGGATCACGCCCCAATTGTCGACCAGCGTCTTGTCCCAGTCGAACAGGACGGCGCGCGGCCTCACGAGGCGGCCTTCAGCCCCGCGATGTAGGCGTCATAGGCCTGGCGCAGCGACAGCGACAGCGAGCCGGCCCGGCCATTGCCGATCACCTGGTCGTCGATCTGGGTGACCGGCATCACGAAGGCGGTGGCGGAAGAGATGAAGGCTTCACGCGCCGCCTTGGCCTCAGCCACGCTGAACGCCCGCTCCTCGAAGGCGAGGCCCTGGCGGCGCGCCAGTTCAAGGATGGTCAGCCGGGTAACGCCGTTGAGGATCGCGTTGGTGGCCGGGCGGGTGACCAGCCTGCCATCCTGGGTGACGATCCAGGCATTGGTCGAGGTGCCCTCGGTCACCATCCCCTCGCCATCGACCTGCCAGGCCTCGAACGCGCCGTTCTCGCGGGCGTGCTGCTTGCCCAGCACATTGGGCAGCAGGCCCACGGTCTTGATGTCGCAGCGCTCCCAGCGGATGTCGGGGATGGTGAGCACGCGTACGCCCTTGTCCACCGCCTCGGCCGTCGGCCGGGTGATGCGCTTGGCGGTCATCACGACCGAAGGCTCGGCCCGCTTGGGAAAGGGATGGTCGCGCCGGGCCACGCCGCGCGTGACCTGCATGTAGACGATCCCGTTGTCGATGCCATTGCGCCGCACCACCTCGCGCGCCACCAGCTTCAGCGCCGCCCGGCCCATCGGCGGCTGAATGCGCAGTTCGGCGAGCGAACGCCACAGCCGGTCGAGATGCGGATCCTCGTCGACGAAGGTGCCGCCGATCACCGCCACCACCTCGTAGACGCCATCGGCGAACTGGTAGCCGCGATCCTCGACATGCACCGCCGCCTCGCCATGCGGCACGTAGCGTCCATTCACATAGGCAATGCGCGACATCCGACCCCTACTCCTTCCCGCCGCCCTCGGGCGGCCAGACCTCCACCTCGGCGATCCAGGCCAGCGCCTCCTCGACCGACAGGAAATGCCGGAACGGGCGGACCTGCACCAGCGCCGTCGTATCACGAACCGCCTCCACCATCCGAGCGAAAGCCTCCTCGGCCGCCCCGCCGACGTGAACGACGGCAAGGCACCCCTTGCGGGGATCATTCCTGGCTGCCCATTCGAACACTTCCCTGAACTTGGCATGATCCATGTCCTCGAAGCTCGACTTCGAAAGGATCACCAGCGTTCCGTAATAGGGATCGAAATCCGGCCGGGACCAAAGCTCAATGTTCATATCCTTGATGATTTCGACAGTCAGGCCAACTGCAACTGTTATGGTGTTCAGGCGTTGCGAGTGGTCGATCTCAACACTGTAGCGTCCTGGCATATGCTTCCCGGGGGAATTCTCGCCGGCATTTTAGCTCGATTTTAATCGGAGTCGCCGGCACCTGTCCACGGCCCCGGGACCGGCCGCCGCGGGCGGCTCAGAAGAACTCCAGGCGGACCGAGAACAGCTTGTCGACCTTCTTCACCACGGCGGAGGCGGCAAACAGCACCACCCGGTCCTTCGCCTCGACCACGGTGTCGGCGCGCGGCATCAGCACCATGCCCTGGCGGACCACCGCGCCGACGATGATGCCGGCCGGAAGCTTCGCCTCGCGCAGCGGCACGCCGACCAGCGGGCTGGTCTCCATTGCCTCGCCCTCGATCACCTCGCCCAGCCCGTCACGCAGCGAATGCACAGCCCTGATCCGCCCGCGCCGGACATGCTGGAGGATGGTCGACACGGTGATCGCCTTGGGATTGACGACGGTGTCGATGCCGAGCGTGGCCACCATCGGCCCGAAGCCGACATTGTTCACCAGGGTGACGGCGCGCTGGCAGCCATAGCGCTTGGCCACCAGGGAGGCCATGATGTTCACCTCGTCCTCGTTGGTCACGGCCACGAAGGTCTCGGCCTGGCGGACATTGGCCTCGTCGAGGATCTCGGGATCAAGCGCATCGCCATGCAGCACCATGGTGCCGGGAAGCTGCGCCGCCAGCGCCTCCGCCCGCTCGCGGTTGTACTCGATGATCTTCACGTTGAAGCCGCCGCCGGCCTGCTCCAGGCGCTGGGCAAGGCCAAGGCCGATATTGCCGCCGCCGGCGATCACCAGCCGGCGCGCCTCGCTCTCCTCGTGCCCGAAGGCTGCCATGGCGCGCTGCAGGTGGCGGCTGTCGCAGACGAAATAGACCTCGTCGCCCTCCAGCATCTGGTCCTCGGCCGTGGGCACGATTGCCTTGTCGTTGCGCACGATGCCGACCACCACCAGGGACAGGTCGGGGAACAGGCTGGTGAGCTGGCGCAGCGGAGTGTTCAGCAGCGGACATTCCGGGCCGCAGCGCACCCCCACCACCTTCACCAGATCGTCGGCCAGCGAGTGCAGGTCGAAGGCGCCCGGCACCTGCAGCCGGCGGAACACCGCCGCCGCCACCTCGATCTCCGGGCTGATGATCACGTCGATCGGCAGGTTCTCGCGGCTGAACAGGTCCGACCAGGCACGGTCGAGATAGCCCTGGTGGCGGATGCGCGCCACCTTGGTCGGCACCTTGAACAGGGCATGGGCGACCTCGCAGGCCACCATGTTCACCTCGTCGGCATAGGTGACGGCGATGATCATGTCGGCATCGCGGGTGCCGGCCTGTTCCAGCACCGCCGGGTGCGAGGCGAAGCCGACGATGGCGCGCACGTCGAGCTGCTCGTTGATCCGCTGGATCAGCGCCGGCTCCTTGTCGATCACCGTCACGTCATTGCCTTCACCGGCAAGATAGCGGGCGATCGAGGTGCCGACCTGGCCGGCGCCGCAGATCACCACCCTCACGGCCCGGTCTTCCCGGGGCGTTCGGGGTGAGCGACTCCGAGCGACTTCAGCTTGCGGTGCAGGGCCGACCTCTCCATGCCGACAAAGGCGGCGGTGCGCGAGATGTTGCCGCCGAAACGGTTCACCTGTGCCAGCAGGTATTCGCGCTCGAACACCTCACGCGCCTCGCGCAGGGCAAGCCCCATGATCTCTCCCCCCTTCTCCCAGCGCAAGACGGCCGGGGTGATGGCACCGATCTCCGGCGGCAGCATGTCGGCCCGGATCGGCTCGCGCGGGTCTCCCGGGGCCATGATCAGCAGCCATTCCGCCACGTTGCGGAGCTGGCGGACATTGCCCGGCCAGTCATAGGCCTGGAGCGCGGCCACCGCATCGTCGCCGAGCGGGCGCACGGGCATGCCGGCCAGCTCGGCCGAGCGGGCGATGAAATGGCGCATCAGGGTGGGGATGTCCTCCCGCCGCTCGCGCAAGGACGGTACCCGCAGCGGCACCACGTTCAGCCGGTAGTAGAGGTCCTGCCGGAACCGCCCCTCCTGCATCTCCTGGTCCAGGTCGCGATTGGTCGCCGCCACCACCCGCACATCGACCTGCACCCGGGTGGCGCCGCCGATGCGCTCGAAGGTCTGGTCCTGCAGCACGCGCACGATCTTGCCCTGGGTCTCCAGCGGCATGTCGGCCACCTCGTCGAGCAGCAGCGTGCCGCCATGGGCCTGCTCGAAATAGCCGATCTTCGGGCCGCCATTGCCGCGCTCGCTGCCGAACAGCTCGCTCTCGAAGCGGTCGGGATGCATGGTGGCGCAGTTCAGCACCACGAAGGGGCCGCGCAGCCGGCGCGAGCGGGTGTGCAGCAGGCGCGCCACCACCTCCTTGCCGGCGCCGGGCGCGCCGGTGATCAGCACCCGGCTGCCGGTCGGCGCCACCCGGTCGATCTGCTGGCGAAGCTGGGTGATCACCAGCGAGCTGCCGATCAGCTCGGCGGCGGTGCCGGCGCGCAGGCGCAGCTCGGCATTCTCCCGCCGCAGCCGCGCCGCCTCCACCGCGCGCTCCACCTGCAGCAGCAGCCGGTCGGTCTTGAAGGGCTTCTCGATGAAATCGTAGGCGCCCTTGCGGATGGCGCTCACCGCCGTCTCGATGGTGCCATGGCCGCTGATCATGATCACCGGCAGGTCGGGATGATCGGCGGTGATCTTCTCCAGGATCTCCAGCCCGTCGAGCCGGCTGCCCTGCAGCCAGATGTCGAGGATCACCAGGTCCGGCGGGCGCTGGGCGATCGCCTCCAGCGCCTGGTCGGCATCGGCGGCCAGGCGGGCGCCATGCCCCTCGTCCTTCAGGATGCCGGCGATGGCGGCGCGGATGTCGGCCTCGTCGTCGACGATGAGAATGTCATGCGCCATGGGCGGCCTTGGGCCTCGTGAGTTCCGCCGCGGGCCGGCGGCGCGAGCGGTGCGACGGCGCCGGCATAGCCCCGCCCAGGGGGAAAATCAACCGCACCCGCGCCCCGCCGCCCTCGCGGTCGGCCAGCGCCAGGAACCCGCCATGGTCCTCCATCACCTTGCGCACGATGGCAAGGCCCAGGCCCGTACCCTTGTCGCGGGTGGTGACATAGGGTTCGGTCAGGCGGTCGCGGCCCTCGCGCGGCAGGCCGCGGCCGTTGTCGGCCACCTCGATCACGGCGCGGTCGTCCTCTATCGCCAGCGTCACTTCGATGCGGCCGGGGGCCGCGCTCTCGCCCTGGGCGGCGTGGCGCGCCTCGATCGCCTCGACGGCGTTCTTCAGGATGTTGGTCAGTGACTGCACCACCTGCCGGGCATCGCAGGTGACGGTCACCGGGGCCTCCGGCAGCATGCTGTCGAAGGCGATGGCGGGGTTGGCGTTGGCCTGCAGCAGCACCGCCTCGCGCACCAGCTCCTGGAGGGTCTCCTGGCGCAGGATCGGCGCCGGCAGGCGGGCGAAGGCGGAGAACTCGTCCACCATGCGCCCGATATCGCCGACATGGCGCACGATGGTGTCGGTGCAGGCGGCGAAGGTCTCGGGATCGGAGACCACCTCGCGCAGATACTTGCGCTTCAGCCTTTCGGCCGAGAGCTGGATCGGGGTCAGCGGGTTCTTGATCTCATGGGCGATGCGCCTGGCGACATCGGCCCAGGCGGCCTTGCGCTGGGCGGAGAGCAGCTCGGTTATGTCGTCGAAGGTCACGACGAAGCCGCCCGCCGCCCCGCCCTCGCCGGGTTCGCCGGCGATCCGCACCAGGAGGGTGCGCGGTGCCGGCTCGCGCTCCAGCACGATCTGCGCCTGATGGACGCGGCCGGCATCGGCCATCGCGGCGGCGAGCAGCCCGGCCGCCTCCGGCACCAGCGTGGCGAAGCGCTGGCCGAGCGCCTGGTCAAGGTCAAGGCCGAGCAGCACGGCCGCCACCCGGTTCGGCAGATGGACCCGGCCCTCGGCATCGAGACCGACGACCCCCGCCGAGACACCGTCGAGCACCGCCTCGGTGAAGCGCCGGCGCTCGTCGATCTGCCGGCTCGCCTCCACCAGCTCGCGCCGCTGCTCGGCGAGCTGGCCCGTCATCCGGTTGAAGGCGCGCGACAGGGTGCCGAGCTCGTCGGCCGGCGCCCCCTCGTCGACGCGCACCCCGAGATCGCCCGCCCGCACCCGTTCAGCCGCCGCGATCAGGGCCGAGATCGGCTCCCAGAGCTGCGTCGCCAGCACCAGCCCTACCCAGATGGAGGCCAGCAGCAGCAGCAGCGCCACCAGCCCGAAGATGCCGGCCAGCATGATCTGCACCTGCGACAGGCTGCCCTGCAGGCGGCGGTACTCGTCGACCGCCTCCCGGGTGCGGTTCATGTGCACCACCACCTGCTGCTCGACGAAGCGCCCGACATAGAGGAAGGTGTCGACCAGCCGCTCGATCTTCACCAGCGCCCGCACGCGGTCGTCGGAATCGCTGGTCAGCACCACCACCTCGCCCGCGCGCGCGCGCGCCAGCGCATCTTCCGGGATGGTGTCGAACTCGAGGCTGAAGGTCAGCGCCGAGCGCGCGCTGACCCGGCCCACCCCGTCCAGCACCATCGCTTCGGTCAGGCCGCGGATCGCCGTCTGCGCCGCCAGTATCTGGCCAAGCCGGCCGGGGGTGGATTCGACGTAAGGGTCGCGGTTGATGTCGGCGACCATGGCGAGGGCATCGGCGCGGATGTTCTGCTGGTGCTCGCCGAGATAGGCCTCGGCCACCGCCAGGGATTCGTCGAGGGCGGTGCGCACCCGCTCGTCGAACCAGGCGCGCACGCCGATGTGCAGGAACAGGGCCGAGAAGATCGCCACCAGGATGGCGGGCGTCACCGCCACCAGGCTGAACAGCACCACCAGCCGCACATGCAGCCGGGAGCCGGCGAGGCCGCGCCGCCGTTCCGCCCACACCTCGACGATGCGCCGCGCCACCACCAGGCCCAGCAGCAGCAGCAGGCCGAGATTGACATAGAGCAGCACCACCACCCGGCCGGGATCGGGGCCCTGGGCCCCGGCCTCGGTCAGCGCCCAATAGGTGGCAAGGCCGCTGAGCCCGGCCGCCACCGCAAGCCCGAGGGCCAGCGCCCGCTCCAGCCGCCGCCGCTGCGCCCAGTCGGCAAGGCGCTGGAGCAGGGCGGCGGTGCGCGCAAAGGTCGTATGGCGCGGGTCTGCGGCATCGGTCATGGCGGGCGGAGCATAGCCCGCCCCGCCGCCGCCGTCACCCGACCGGCCGCTGGCCTCACTTGGCGCCGCGATAGACCGGAATGTCCAGCTCGCGAATCTTCTTGCGCAGCGTGTTGCGGTTCAGGCCCAGCACCTCTGCGGCGCGGATCTGGTTGCCCTTGGTGGCGTTGAGCGCGATGGTGATCAGCGGGCGTTCCACCTCGCGCAGCACGCGGTCGTAGACGCCGGGCACCGGCAGCCGGTCCTTGTGGGCGGCGAAATAGTCCTTCAGGTGGCGCTCGACCGCGCTGCCCAGCCCCTCGCCCTCGACCGGGCCGCCCGGCACCGCCTCCGGCGAGGCGCCGTCGGCCAGCTCGGCGGCGATCACCTCCGCCCCGATCACGTCCTGCGAGTAGAGGGCCGCCAGGCGGCGCACCAGGTTCTCCAGCTCGCGCACATTGCCCGGCCAGTGATACTGCTTCAGCCGCTCCATCGCCGCGCCGTCGATGGTCTTGGAGGGCAGCCCCTCGCCCTCTGCGAGCTGCAGGAAGTGGCGCACCAGGGCCGGAATGTCCTCGATCCGCTCGCGCAGCGGCGGCAGGCGCATCGGCACCACGTTCAGGCGGTAGAACAGGTCCTCGCGGAACAGGCCCTGGCGGATGAGCTGGCGCAGATCGCGATGGGTGGCGGCGATGATGCGCACATCGGTGCGGATCGGCGTGCGTCCGCCGACCGTGGTGTACTCGCCCTCCTGCAGCACGCGCAGCAGCCGGGTCTGCGCTTCCGGCGGCATGTCGCCGATCTCGTCCAGGAACAGGGTGCCGCCCTGGGCCTGCTCGAACCGGCCGGAAGAGCGCGCGGTCGCCCCGGTGAAGGCGCCGCGCTCATGCCCGAAAAGCTCGGATTCGATCAGCTCGCGCGGGATCGCGGCCATGTTGATGGCAACGAAGGGGCCGTGCCGGCGCTTGCCATAGTCGTGCAGGGCGCGCGCCACCAGTTCCTTGCCGGTGCCGCTCTCGCCGATGATCATGACGGTAAGGTCCGTGCCCATCAGCCGCGCCAGCACGCGGTAGATCTCCTGCATCGCCGGCGAGCGGCCGATCAGGGGAAGCTGGTCCTCGCCCTCGCCATCGGGCAGGGGCGCTGCCTTGCGCACCGACAGGGCGCGCTGCACGACATCCACCAGCTCCTTCAGGTCGAAGGGCTTGGGCAGATACTCGAAGGCGCCGCGCTCGGCCGCCTTGACCGCCGTCAGCAGCGTGTTCTGCGCGCTCATCACGATGATGCGCAGGTCCGGCCGCAGCTTCTTGATGCGCGGGATCAGGTCGAGCCCGTTCTCGTCGGGCATGATCACGTCGGTGATCACCAGGTCGCCGTCGCCGTTCTCCACCCAGCGCCACAGGGTGGCGGCGGTGCCGGTGGTGCGCACCTCGTGGCCCAGCCGGCCCAGCGCCTGGTTCAGCACGGTGCGGATGGCGCGGTCGTCATCGGCCACCAGGATGGTCGAGGCGCGGCTCACGGCGCCTCCTCCTCGGCCATCGGCAGCAGCACCCGGAACAGGGTCCGCCGGGGCTGGCTGTCGAACTCGATGATGCCGCCATGGTCGCCCACCACCTTGGCGACGAAGGCAAGCCCCAGGCCGGTGCCATTGGGCTTGGAGGTGACGAAGGGGTCGAACAGGTGCGGGCGGATATCCTCGGAGATGCCGGGGCCGTTGTCCTGCACCGAGATCGCCAGGGGCAGGTGCAGGCGCTTTGCGGTACCGGGCACGGCCAGCCGCACGCCATGCTTGTAGGCGGTCGCCAGCACGATCTCGGCGCCCTCGGCGGGGGCGGCCTCGGCGGCGTTCTTCACCAGGTTCAGGAACACCTGCACCAGCAGGTCGCGGTTGCCCAGCACCGGCGGCAGCGAGGGATCGTAGCGCTCGACGAAGCGGACATGCTTGGCAAAGCCCGCCTGCGCCACCTTGCGCACATGGTCGAGGACACGGTGGATGTTCACCGGGCCGCGCTGGATCGGCCGCTCATCGCTGAACACCTCCATGCGGTCGACCAGGGCGACGATGCGGTCGGTCTCGTCGATGATCAGGCGCGTGAGCTCGCGGTCGGCCGGATCGGCCGACAGTTCCAGGAGCTGCGCCGCGCCGCGGATGCCCGACAGCGGGTTCTTCACCTCATGCGCCAGCATCGCCGCCATCGCCGTGACCGAACGCGCGGCCCCGCGGAAGTCGAGCTGGCGCTGGATCTGGTCCGCCATCGAGCGCAGATGGATCTGGATCACCACCAGGTCCGGCTGGTCGATCACCGGGGCGGCATCGATGGTGACCAGATGCACCCCGATGCGCGGCGTCTCCAGCGTCACGCCGTGCTGCGACACGCTGTTGCGCCGCCCGCGAACCTGGCGGATCAGCGCGAACAGCGGGCCGTCCGCCGGCAGCATGCCGGACAGCCTTTCGCCCACGAGCTGGTTGGCCGACAGGTCGAAGAACTGTTCGGCCGCCGAGTTCACGCTGGCCACGCGGTCATCGGCGCCCACCACCAGCACCGGCGTCGGCAGCGCGTTCAGCACTGCCTGGGCGGCGCCCAGCGCCGGCTCCACCGCGGGCAGCGGGACCGCCGGCAAGCTTGCCGCCCGTGCCATCAGCCCGCCATCTCCGCCAGTTCCGCCTGGCACCCGGTGTTGTTGCCCATAGATTAGGCGCCTCGACCATCTGCCCAAGATATGAGCAAGCTAGATCGGTCGCGCCGTCAGCACAAGGGACTTATGCGCGCTGCAACACCACATCGGTCACGAACTTCACGCCGGGATAGGCCAGTGTCAGCAGCAGCCAGCCCAGCAGCAGCAGCCGCGCCACCCGCCGACCGCCCAGCCCGCCGCCGACATTGACCGCCGCCAGCCCGGCCAGCACCACGAAGGCGCCGAGGGACAGCACGGTCTTGTGGTCCAGCCGCAGCCAGTGGCCGGTCTCGCGGTAGAGCAGCGCCATGCCGCTCAGCACGCCACAGCCCAGCACCAGAACGGAGGCGACGAGCAGGCGCGTCTGCAGCGCCTCGGCCTCGGCCATCGCCGGCAGCCGCCGGGTCAGCGTGGTCGGCCGGCGGCGCTTCAGCGCCCGCTCCTGAAGATAGACCGCAAGCCCCGCGACCGCCGCCAGATTGGCCAGGGCATAGGTGAGGATGGATGTCCCGACATGGGCGAGTGCGGCCGGGCTGAGGGGCTGTGCGGCCGGGCGCGGCGGCGCGCTGCCCCAGGCCAGTGCCAGCAGCGCCACCAGCAGAAGATAGGGGCCGATGAGCGGGCCAAGCCCGGCCATCGTCGCCGAACGCCCCGCCACCGCGGCGAAGGCAAGCAGCGTCACCGCCACCGACAGCCACAGCGCCGGCGCCAGCCCCGCCTTCCAGGACCCTGCAAACTCGGCCAGCACCACCGCGCCGGGCCCCAGGAGGCCGACCGCAAGCGCCGCCCAGAACACAGCGTCGCGCCCGCCCTCGCGCCGCAGCGGCCGGGCGGCGGCCGGATCAATCATTGGCAGGCGTGCCGCCGGGCGGAA
>CAZEQG010000008.1:780-18260 GCA_964514295.1 uncultured Alphaproteobacteria bacterium | reverse complement strand
GCCGGGCGCTGATGAGCCGGCCGAAGATGATCCTGCTCGACGAGCCCTCGATGGGGCTTGCCCCGCAGCTGGTGGAGGAGATCTTCGAGATCGTCCGCCAGCTCAACCAGAAGGAGGGTGTTTCCTTCCTGCTGGCCGAGCAGAACACCAATCTCGCGCTGCGCTATGCCTCCTACGGCTACATCCTGGAAAGCGGCCGCATCGTGCTGGATGGCGAGGCGGAGGCGCTGCGCAACAACGAGGATGTGAAGGAATTCTACCTCGGCATCGCCCAGCACGGCCGCAAGAGCTACAAGGACGTGAAGCAGTACCGCCGGCGCAAGCGCTGGCTGGGCTGACCGGTCAGAGCAGCTTCACCAGCGCCGCGATGATGGCGATGGAGGCCGCGAGCATGGCGCCGAGCTTGACGGTCATGCGATACTCAAGTGTCGTGATCCTGGCGTCCAGGCGTGCTTCGAGGGCGATGAGATCAGCCTTCGTCGCGAGTTCGGTCGCCCCCATCGACTCGGCGAATGCCGACGCAGCCCCACGTGCCTGCGCGGCGGTGAAGCCCGAAGCCTCCAGCTTCTCGGCGAGTTTCAGCGTGTCGAACGGAATCGTCACCATGCCTGCAATCTATGCTCGCGCGGCGCCTGATACAACCACATCAGCCCCCAAGAGGCCGCTATGACCGCCTTCTTCGATGCCCTTGAGACGCGCGATCCCGAGGCCCGCGAGGCGGCGCTGATGGCTGCCCTGCCGGGGCAGCTGGCGCATGCGCGGGCCAACGCGCCGGCCTATGCGCGGCTGCTGGCGGCGGTCGATCCGGCGGCGGTGACCAGCCGCGCGGCGCTGGCGGCCCTGCCGGTCACCCGCAAGTCCGAGCTGATCGCGATGCAGGCGGCCGAGCCGCCGCTGGGCGGCCTCAACGCCACCCCGGTCGGCCAGCTTTCGCGGCTCTACATGTCGCCGGGGCCGATATATGTGCCGGAGGGGCAGGGGCGGGACTGGTGGCGCTTCGCGCGGGCGCTCCATGCCGCGGGTTTCCGCGCCGGCGAGCTGATGCACAACGGCTTTGCCTATCACCTCACCCCGGGCGGCCACATGTTTGCCGATGGCGCGCATGCGCTGGGCTGCGTGGTGTTTCCGGGCGGCGTCGGCAACACCGAGCAGCAGGTGGCGGCGATCGCCGCGCTGCGGCCGGCCGGCTATGGCGGCACGCCGAGCTTCCTGAAGATCATCCTGGAAAAGGCGTCGGAGAGCGGCGCCGACGTATCCTCGATCCGCAAGGCGCTGGTCTCCGGCGAGGCGCTGCCGCCGTCGCTGCGCGACTGGTTCGACGGGCGCGGGGTGGCGGTGCTGCAATGCTATGCCAGCGCCGACCTTGGCCTCATCGCCTATGAATCGCCGGCGCGCGAAGGGCTGATCCTGGATGAGGGGGTGCTGCTGGAGATCCTGCGGCCAGGCACCGGCGACCCGGTGCCGGATGGCGAGGTGGGCGAGGTCGTGGTCACCACCTTCAACCGCGACTATCCGCTGATCCGCTTTGCCACCGGCGACCTGTCGGCGGTGCTGCCGGGCGCCAGCCCCTGCGGGCGCACCAACCGGCGCATCCGCGGCTGGATGGGGCGGGCCGACCAGACCACCAAGGTGAAGGGCATGTTCGTCCACCCCCACCAGGTGGCCGAGGTGCTGCGCCGCCATGCCGGCGTGGCCAAGGCGCGGCTGGTGGTGACCGGCGAGGCGGGGGAGGACCGCATGACCCTGCGCTGCGAGGTGGCGGGCGCGCCGGAAGGGCTGGATGGCGCCATCGCGCAGACCCTCCAGGCGGTGACCAAGCTGCGCGGCGCGGTCGAGCTGGTGCCGCCGGGAAGCCTTCCCAATGACGGCAAGGTGATCGAGGACGCGCGCACCTACAAATAGGCTGCTACCGCTGCCTTGCCATTTCGCGCAGAAGGTATTTCTGGATCTTGCCGGTCGATGTCTTGGGCAGTGCGCCGAACACCACGTGGCGCGGCACCTTGAAATGCGCCATGTTCTGCCGGCAGAAGGCGATGATGGCGGCGGCATCGGCCTCGGCCCCCGGCTTGAGCGCCACGAAGGCGCAAGGGGTCTCGCCCCATTTCTCGTCCGGCCGGGCCACCACGGCGGCTTCCATCACCGCCGGGTGGCGGTAGAGCACCTCCTCGACCTCCAGGCTGGAGATGTTCTCGCCGCCCGAGATGATGATGTCCTTCGAACGGTCCTTCACCTCGGCATAGCCATCGGCATGCATCACCGCGAGGTCGCCGGTGCGGTACCAGCCGCCGGCGAAGGCGGCGGCGGTGGCGGCGGGGTTCTTCAGGTAGCCCTTCATCGTGGTGTTGCCGCGCAGCATCAGTTCGCCAAGGGTGCGGCCATCGGCTGGCACCGGCACCATGGTCGAAGGATCGGCCACCATCATGTCGCCCTGGCCGGACAGCCGCACGCCCTGGCGCGCCATCATCAGCGCCTTCTCGTCCAGCGGCAGCCCGTCCCAGCCATCCTGCCAGGCGCAGATGGTGGCGGGGCCATAGCTTTCGGTCAGCCCGTAGAGGTGGGTGACGCGGAAGCCCATGCGCTCCATGCCGGCGATCACCGCCGAAGGCGGGGCGGCGCCGCCGGTCGCCACCTCCACGATCTGCGGGAAGGCGGCCTTGGCCTCTGCCGGCGCGTGGATCAGCATGCCGAGCACCACCGGCGCGCCGCACAGGTGGGTCACCCCCTCCTCCGCGATCAGGCGGAAGATGCGGGCCGGCTCGACCGCGCGCAGGCAGACATGGGTGGCCGCCGCCGCCGTCACCGCCCAGGTGAAGGACCAGCCATTGCAGTGGAACATCGGCAGGGTCCACAGATAGACCGAGCGCCGGTCGAGCCCGAAGGCAAAGGCGTTGGACTGCGCGGCCAGGAAGGCGCCGCGGTGGTGATAGACCACGCCCTTGGGATCGCCCGTGGTGCCCGAGGTGTAGCACAGCGACAGCGCCTGCCACTCATCGGCCGGCCACAGCCCCGGCGCGTCCGGATCCCCCTCGGCCAGCAGGTCCTCATATTCGATGGTGCCGAGAAGATCGCCCGTGGCCTCCGGATCGTCCACATCGATCACCAGCGGCCGCTTCCGGCACAGCGACAGGGCCTCGCGGATGGTGGTGCTGAACTGGCGGTCGGTCAGCAGCACCCGGGCCTCGCCATGGTCCAGGATGAAGGCGATGGTGCGGGCGTCGAGCCGGTAGTTCAAGGCGTTCAGCACCGCCCCCGCCATCGGCACGCCGTAGTGGGCCTCCAGCATGGCCGGCACATTGGGCAGCATCGCCGCCACCGTGTCGCCGATGCCGACGCCGCGCCGGCCGAGCGCCGAGGCCAGCCGCCGGCAGCGGGCCCGGAACTCGCCATAGGCGATGCGGCGGGCACCGTGGATCACCGCCGTGCGGGCCGGATAGACGCTCGCCGACCAGTCCAGGAACTGCAGCGGCGACAGCGGCTTGTGGTTGGCGGGGTTGGGCGGCAGGTCGCGGTCGAAGATCGAGGTCAAGGCGTTCCTCCGGAATTTTCCCGGATATTGCCAGCCGGCCGCCGCCCATGCACCTGCCGCTGCCGGCGGGCGGCCGCTGCCGCGCCTACCACACCGGCGCGCGGGCCAGCATCGCCTCCACCTCGGTCGCGGCCAGGGGCTGGCTGAAGAAATAGCCTTGCGCGTAGTGGCAGCCGAGGCCGCGCAGCATGGCGAGCTGCTCGGCCGTCTCCACCCCCTCGGCGATGACGTCCAGGCTGAGGCTGCGGCCGAGATCGGTGATGGTGCGCACGATCTCGCGGCTGCCTTTGCTGGTGGTCATGTCGCCGCAGAAGGTCTTGTCGATCTTCAGGCAGTCGATGGGAAAGGTGGTGAGGTAGCCGAGCGAGGAATAGCCGGTGCCGAAATCATCGACCGAGATCTTGATCGAAAGCTGCTTCAGGCGCTGCAGCATGCCGGCCGAACGCTGGCCGTTGCGCATCAGCGTGGTCTCGGTGATCTCCAGCCGCAGGTCGCTGGCGGCGAGGCCGGATTCGCGCAGGCCCGCCTCGATGTCGTCGACCAGGGTGGCGCTGGCGAACTGGCGCGCCGACAGGTTCACGCTGATCATCAGCGGCGGATCGTCCGGATTGCGCGCCCGCCACTCCGCCTGCCAGCCGCGCATCTGGCCGCAGGCCTGGTTCAGGACCCAGCGCCCGAGCGGCACGATCAGCCCCGTCTCCTCGGCCAGCGGAATGAAGTCCAGCGGCGAGATGACGCCGCGCTCGGAATGGTTCCAGCGCACCAGCGCCTCGAAGCCGGCGAGCCGCCCGCTGGCAAGCGCGACGATCGGCTGGTAGTGCAGCATCATCTCGCCGCTGTCCATCGCCCGGCGCAGATCGCGCTCCAGGTCGAACATGGCGACGGCATGGCGGTGCATGCCGGCCTGGAACTGCTCGATGCGGTCCCGCCCCTCGTTCTTGGCGTGATACATGGCAAGGTCTGCGTCGCGCAGGATCTCCTCCGGCCGCTCATAGGCGGTATCGGCCAGGGCCAGCCCGATCGAGGCGGTGGTGTGGATCGGCTTGCCCGCGATCTCGAAAGCGGCCACCAGCGCCTCGCGGATGCCGCGGGCCACCGCCTCGGCCTGGGCGGCGCTGTCCACCCGCTCCAGCAGCACCGCGAACTCGTCGCCGCCCAGCCTTGCGGCCGTGTCGCCCGGGCGCATCGCCTGCTCCAGCCGGCGGCCGAGGGTGACCAGCAGCTCGTCGCCGCGCAGGTGGCCGAGGCTCTCATTGACCACCTTGAAGCGGTCGAGGTCGAGGTAGAGAACGGCAAAGCGCGCGGCCGGATCGCGCTTGTAGCGGGCGAGCGCCTGGCGCAGCCGGTCGAGGAACAGGGTGCGGTTGGGCAGCGCGGTCAGGGCATCGTGCAGGGCATCGTGGACGATCCGCTCCTCGGTGCGGCGGCGGTCGGTCACGTCGGTCTGCGAGCCGGCGATGCGGGTGGCCCGGCCAGTCTCGTCGCGCACCGCAAGCCCGCGCGTCAGCATCCAGCGATAGCTGCCATCGGCATGCAGCATGCGGTGCTCGGATTCGAAGTGGGACACGCCGCCGGCGAGATGGGAGTCGAGCTGCGCCGTCACCCTGTCCACGTCATAGGGGTGGATGCGGCTGAACCATTCCTCGGGGCTCTGCCCGATCTCGGGATCGGCATGGCCCAGCATCTGTTTCCAGCGGGTGGAGTAGAAGATGCGGTTGCGCGCCAGGTCCCAGTCCCACAGCCCATCATTGGCGCCCTTGGCGGCCAGGGCATAGCGCTCCTCGCTCTCGCGCAGCGCGACCTGGGCCTGGCGGTGGTCGGTGATGTCGGAATAGGTGGCCACGAAGCCGCCGCCAGGCATCGGGCGCACAAGCACTTCCAGGATCCGCCCGCTGCCGTTCTGGCGCTCGATGCGGGCGCCGCGCGGGTCGGTCACCATGGCGATCAGCTCGGCCAGCTTCTCCTCCGGCTCGCAGGGGCCATAGTCGCCGCGCGCGATCGTGAAGCGCAGCATGTCGGCGATTGGCGTGCCGATGGAACGGAAGCTGTGCGGCAGGTCCAGCATGCAGAAGAAGGTGTCGTTCCAGATCGCCAGCCTGAGATCGGAATCGCCGGCGCAGATGCCCTGGCTGATGTTCTCCAGGGTCGACTTCAGCAGCTTGGAATAGCGCTCCAGCTCCTGATCGCGGGCGAACAGGGCGGTGACGTCCGTATGCACCCCGACGACGCCGCCATCGCTGGTGCGGCGCTCGTAGATGCGGATCCGGTTGCCGTTGAACTGGCGCACCTCGAAGGCGCCGCGCGGGTTCTCGTGGCGGGCGATGCGGTCGGCGACGTAGGAGCCGAGGTCGCGGATCAGGCCGGCCTGATGGCGCATCCGGGCATCGGTCTCGATCACCTCGCGGAAGCTGACGCCGGGCACCAGGATGTCGGCCAGATGGGGATAGATGTCGCGGAAGCGCTGGTTGCAGAGCACCAGCCGGTCGGCGGAGTCGTAGTGCACGAAGCCCTCGTCCATCGCGGCGATCGCCTCGTCCAGGCCAAGGCGCTTGCGGCCCCCGCCCGGCCGCCGGGGCGGGCCCGGCTTCGCAGCCCGCCGCCGCGGTGCAGCCGTCGGCACGGCACGGTCACTGTCAGTCATACGACAACCTAATTCGTTTGCCGCAGAATATCATCCGTCCTGCCGTTCCGGCAGCGAAACCGCGAGGCCAGCCATGGGGCGGGCGCTGTCATCGGGGTGGCAGCGGGCAGGCGAGGGAATATTTGTCACGCATCTAGATAAAATTTTATTGAATATCTCCGCAAATCGCCTAAATTTCCCGTATCGCATCGGGGGTGAGACAGCGGGTCATGGCCTATCTGGAAGGCAACAGCGGCAACAACACGCTTTCGGGCGGCAGTGGCGACGATACGCTGCTGGGCCTGGCGGGCCGCGATCGCCTGTCCGGCTTTGCCGGGAACGACTCGCTGGTCGGCGGCAGCGGCAACGATACCCTGTGGGGCGGCGACGGCAACGACACGCTGGAAGGCGAGGCCGATCACGACCAGCTCTCCGGCGAGAATGGCGATGACCGGCTGTCGGGTGGCGACGGCAACGACACCCTCGATGGCGGCGTCGGCAATGACACGCTGGATGGCGGCGACGGTCTGGACCGGTTGAGCGGCGGGCAGGGCGACGACGTCCTTTCGGGCGGTCTCGGCGCCGACACCCTGTTCGGCGGCGACGGGTCCGACCTGCTATGGGGCGGCGAGGGCGCCGACAGCCTGGCGGGGGAAAATGGCGAGGACAGCCTCGACGGTGGCGAGGGCGCCGATACGCTGCGTGGCGGCGATGGTGCCGACAGGCTGGATGGCGGTGCCGGCAATGACCTGCTCTATGGCGACAACGGCGCCGACCTGATCTTCGGCGGTGCGGGCGACGACACGCTGAGCGGCGGCGACGGCAACGACACCCTGTCGGCCGGCGAGGGCAGCGACCTGGTGCTTGGCGACACCGGCAACGACAGCATCGCCGGCGGCGCGGGCGACGACACGCTGAGCGGCGGCGACGGCGCCGATACCGTGTCCGGTGAGGATGGCAACGACCAGATCCTGGGCGGCAACGACAGCGACCTGCTGGATGGCGGCGCCGGCAATGACTACCTCAACGGCTCCAACGGCAATGACACGCTGATCGGCGGCGACGGCAACGACACCCTCCTGGGCGAGAACGACGCCGATTCCATGGTTGGCGGCGCGGGCGACGACAGCCTCTACGGCTCCTATGGCAGCGATGTGCTGTCGGGCGGCGCCGGCAACGATACCCTGATCGGCGGCCATGACAGCGACACGATGGACGGTGGCGATGGCGCCGACTCGATGGTCGGCGGCTATGGCGATGACGTGTTCTACGCCGACGCGCACGACACCATCGATGGCGGCGACGGCAGCGACACCGTCTATCTCGGTCACGGCCAGTCCGCAGCCAGCATGACCTCGGTCGAATCCGTGCAGTACTACAACCGCGTCGGCGAGGGCGCCGACACCCTGATCGGCGGTGAGGGCGCCGACAGCCTGGACGGGCGCGGCGGCGACGATTCGATCCATGGCGGCGCCGGCAACGACGTGCTGTCCGGCGGTGCCGGCAACGACACGCTGGACGGCGGCGAGGGCGATGACCTGCTGGTCGGTGACCAGGGTGGCGATGCGTTGCGCGGCAGCGCCGGTGACGACACGCTGTTCGGGCGCGACGATGCCGACACCATCTCCGGCCAGGACGGCAACGACTACCTCGATGGCGGCTTCGGCGACGATGTGCTCGACGGCGGGGCCGGCAATGACGGGCTGCAGGGTGGCGAAGGGGCCGACCTGATGTCCGGCGGGCTTGGCGACGACACGATGTCGGGCGCCGGCGGCACCGATACGCTGTTCGGCGGCGATGGCAACGACCTCATGGCCGGCGGCACCTTCCAGGACAGCCTGGCGGGCGGCGAGGGCGACGACACGCTGTGGGGCGGCAACGCGCATGAGGTGAACGGCCACGCCACCTCGGCCGACACGCTGGATGGCGGCGCCGGCAACGATTCGATCCGGGCCGGCGACAACGATGACCTGCTGCTGGGCGGCGAGGGCAGCGACAGCCTGTATGGCGAGCAGGGCAACGACACCATGTCGGGCGGCGAGGGCGACGACTGGGTGTTCGGCGGCGAGGGCGACGATTTGGCCGAGGGCGGGGCGGGCGACGATTACGTGGCGGGCCAGGCCGGCCATGACACGCTGCGCGGCGGGGCCGGCAATGATGCGATGAATGGCGGCGCCGGCAACGACCTGCTGGACGGCGGCGAGGGTGCCGACAACCTGCTGGGCGAGGCCGGCAACGACACGCTGCTCGGCGGCGACGGCGATGACCGGCTGTTCGGCGGCATCGGTGCGGCGAACCTGACCGGCACCGGCGACGACAGCCTGGAAGGCGGCGCCGGCAACGACCAGCTCTATGGCGGCGATGGCCGCGACACGCTGATCGGGGGCAGCGGCAACGACACGCTGCTGGGCGAGGGCGGCAACGACACGCTGATCGGCGGCGAGGGGCGCGACTACCTGTTCGGCGGCGACGGCAGCGACCTTGCGTCCGGTGGGGCGGGCGACGACTACATGGCCGGCCAGGACGGCACCGACACGCTCTATGGCGGCGACGGCGACGATGCGCTGAACGGCGGGGCCGGCAACGACATCCTGGTCGGCGGTGCCGGCAACGACAATCTGGTGGGTGCCGCCGGCAACGATATTTTCGTGTTCGAGACCGGCGGCGGCCGCGACAACATCTTCGACTTCCAGCTTGGCAGCGACCGCATCCAGCTCGATGCCGCCCTCGGCATCACCAGCCAGGCCGAACTCAGCGCCGCCGCCGCGGCCCAGGGCACGGGCACCCTGATCAGCTTCGCCGATGGCGGCAGCGTGAACGTGGTCGGCGTGCCACCGGCAGCGCTGGACTTCGACCGCGACTTCCTGCTGGCGTGAGCGGGCGGGCTCAGCCGCCCGGCTGCAGCAGCGGCCCGATCGGCGGCGGCGCCGGCAGGTGATCCTCTGTGGTCAGGCGACCCTCTGCCGCAGGCGCCATTGCGGCCGCAGGCGCCGTCGCCCGGCCGGCCGGGCCGCCATGGGCGGCCAGGGCGTTCTCCGGCAGCGGCCGCCCCAGGAGATAGCCTTGCGCCTCGTCGCAGCCTTCCAGGCGCAGCACGGCAAGCTGCGTCTCGGTCTCGATGCCTTCGGCCAGAACCGCGATGTCGAGGCTGTGGCCGAGCGCCAGCACGGCGCGCACGATCGCGGCCGCCTGCCGGCTGGTGGCGATGTCGGCGGTGAAGCTGCGGTCCAGCTTGATCTTGTCGAAGGGGAAGGTGCGCAGGGTGTCGAGGGAGGAATAGCCGGTGCCGAAATCGTCGAGCGCGATGTTGACGCCGAGCTTCTTGATCTGCCGCAGGATCGCGAGCGATCGCGCGCGGTCGACGATGAGGGTGGATTCGGTCAGCTCAAGCTCCAGCCGATGGGGCGGCAGCCCGGTATCCGCCAGGGTCTGGCGGACCAGCTCGGGCAGGTCGCGATGGGCGAACTGCGCCGCTGAAAGATTGACTGCCACCTTGTAGGGGGCCGGCCACTGCGCCGCCGTGGCGCAGGCCTGGCGCAGCACCCATTCGCCAAGCGGCAGGATCAGGCCGCTCTCCTCGGCAAGCGGAATGAACTCCGAGGGCGGCACATTGCCACGCACCGGATGGCGCCAGCGCAGCAGCGCCTCATAGCCGCGGATCGCGCCGTCCGACACCTGGGTCTGAACCTGGTAGTGGATCTCGAGCGCACCCGCCTCGATCGCCGCCCGCAGCGCCTCGCCCAGGGCCCGGCGCTCGCGCACCGCCTGGTCCAGCTCGGCGTCGTAGAAGCACACGATATGGGCCGGGTCCGCCTTGGCGCGGTACATCGCCAGCTCGGCGTTGTTCATCAGCCCCTCGGCCGCCTCCGCGTCGCCAGGATAAAGGGCCACGCCCAGGCTGGCGCCGATGGTGGTCTCGAAATCCTCGACCTGCACCGGCTGGAACAGGGCCGCCTTCAGCCGGTCGAGGAAGGCCTGGAGGTCGCGCCGCGCCCGGAAGCGCTTGATCGCGGCGAACTCGTCGCTGCCCAGCCTGGCCACGAACTCGCCCCCGGTGACACCGCGCAGCAGGCGCTCGCCCACCATCCGCAGCACGGCGTCGCCGACGCCATGCCCGCGCAGCTCGTTCACCACCTTGAAGCGGTCGAGGTCGATCGCGATCACCGCCAGAAAGTCCTTGCCATGACGCGCCGCATCGATGTCGGCCGCAAGCTGGGTGGCGAAGCTCGCCCGGTTCGGCAGACCGGTCAGCGTGTCGTGCCGGGCCATGTGATGCAGCATCTGCACGGATTCGTGCCGGGTGCTGCTGTCGATCAGGTAGCTGGTAAGGCCGCTGCCGACGACGATCATGCCCACGAAGGCGATGGCCAGCGCCATCGCCTGCACGGCCGAGGTGTCGGTCGCCCCCGCGCCCGCGGCCAGCGGCGTCACCTGGAAGGCGGTCATCGCGGTGAAGTGCAGGCTGACGATGGCCGCCACCAGGAGGGCGGCTGCCGCGTGCTGGCGCGTTGCGCCGCCGGGCCGCAGCGCAAGCTCGACCGCCAGCCCGCCGAAGACCGTCGCCAGCGCGATCGAGGTCACCAGGTACCCGGCATCCCAGCTCACCAGCCCGTCCACCCGGTAGGCCACCATGCCGGTATAGTGCATCGCCGAGACGGCCAGCCCGACCAGGGCGCCGCCGAGCGCCGGTGCGGCCCGCAGCATGCCGCTGGTCGACACCAGGAAGCCGGCCAGGAACCCGGCGATGGCCAGCAGCAGCGAGGCAATCGTCAGCGCCGGGTCATAGGTCACGGGCACGCCGGGCAGATAGCCCAGCATCGCGATGAAATGGGTGCACCAGGTGGCCGATCCGCCCGCCACCGCGGCCAGGAAGTGCCAGCCCAGGCGCTGCGGCCCGGCGCCATCGCCGGCCCGCCGCAGCAGCCGCAGGGTCGCCCAGGCCCCGACGTTGCAGACGATGGCGGCAAGGACGACGAGCCACGGGTCGTGCTCCGCCACGATGCAGTTCAGCACGGTCATCATCGCGGGGGGACCTCTTTCAGCGCGGCGGCGGACGGAACCGGCCGCCACCATAGCTGGAAGTCCTTAAGGCAAGGCAAACGCCCCGTCGCTGCCGCCCGGCACACTGCCCGGCCGCCGGCTCAGCCCAGCGGCGTGCCGTCCCGGCGGGAAAGCCGCCATTTTCCGTCCACCATCCTGGCCTCGAGGTCATCGTCGGGATAGGTCACCTGGTCACCCGGGCTGCGGTCGCCGACCTCAAGATAGACCACGTCCTCGGCACCGCGGTTCACCAGCATGTGTCCGCTGGCCTCGCCAGCCGGGAAGGCGGCGGCCATGCCCGGGCCAAGCTCGGCCTCGCCCTCCTCGGTCACCAGGGTCGCCCGGCCTTCCAGGATGTAGACCAGCTCGTCCTGCCGGCTGTGCCAGTGGCGCAGGGCCGATTGCGCGCCGGGGGCAAGCCGGGTCAGGTTCACGCCGAAATTCGTCAGCCCGCCGGCAGTGCCAAGGGCGCGTTTCTCGCGTCCGGCCACCTTCGCGGCAAGATCGGGCGGATAGATGGTGGTGGTGCGTGCCGGCAGTGCCGCCGGGTCGATGACCCTCGCCATGATGGGGACATGGTAAGGCTACTCCGCTGCCGCCAGCCTGGCCGGCGATGAATTCCATTCGCCCCCGGCCGCCGGCCGGCGGACACGGAACCAGGCGGCATAGGCGGCCGGCAGGAACATCAGCGTCAGCAGCGTGGCAACGGCCAGCCCGCCCATGATCGCCACCGCCATCGGTCCCCAGAACACGCTGCGGCTCAGCGGCACCATGGCCAGGATGGCGGCGGCGGCGGTGAGGAAGATCGGGCGGGCCCGGCGCACCGTCGCCCCCACCACCGCCTCCCAGGCATTCTGGCCGGCGGCGATGTCGTGGTCGATCTGATCCACCAGGATCACGGAGTTGCGCATGATCATGCCGGCCAGCGCGATCACCCCCAGCATGGCGACGAAGCCGAAGGGCTGGCTGAACAGCAGCAGCGCCGCGGTGACCCCGATCAGCCCCAGCGGCGCGGTCAGCACCACCAGCGCGAGGCGCTGGAAGCTCTGAAGCTGGATCATCAGCACCGTCACCATGATCAGGACCATCAGCGGCATCACGGCATTGATCGATGCCTGGCTCTTCTCGCTCTCCTCCACCGCCCCGCCGCGGTCGATGCGGTAGCCGTCGGGCAAGGTGGCCCGGATGCCGGCCAGCGCCGCCTCGATCTGGGCCGAGACCACCGGCGCCTGGGTGGCGTCGCGGATGTCGGCGCGCACGTTCATCATGGTCTCGCGGTTGCGCCGCCACAGCACCGGCTCCTCCTGGCCGAAGCTGGGGCTGGCGATCTGCGACAGCGGCACGATGCCGCCGGCGGCATTGCGCAGGCTGACATCGCCGAGGCTCTCCAGGCTGAGGCGCTCCTGCGGCACGGCGCGGGCGATCACGTCAACCAGTTCGCTGCCATAGCGCAGTTGGGTGACCGTGCGGCCCGACATCAGCGTGTTGAGCGCCTCGGCCACATCCAGGGGATGGATGCCGAGCGCCCGGATCTTGTCCTGGTCGATCTCCAGCGTGACCTGCTTGGACAGCTCGTTCCACTCGAAATTCACGTCGCGGGTGTGGGGGTTGGCCGCCATCACCTGGCGCACCTCTTCGGCGATCCGGCGGATTTCCAGGGGATCGCGGCCGATCACCCGGAACTGCACCGGAAAGCCGACCGGCGGGCCGTTCTCCAGCCGCATCACGCGGCCGCGCAGCTCGGGGAAATCCTGGTCGAAGGCGCGGCGAAGGCGGTCGAACACGCGCTCGCGGGCCTCAAGGCCGGTGGTCATGACCACGAACTGCGCGAAGTTCGGCTGCCGCAGCTCGGGGTTCAGGGGCAGATAGAAGCGGATGGTGCCGCCGCCAACATAGGCCGTGTGATAGGCGACGTCGCGATCCTCCAGCAGCAGCTTTTCCAGCCGCTTCGCCGCCGCCTCGGTGGCGGCGAAGGAAGCGCCCTCGGGCAGGCGCAGGTCGACCATCAGCTCGGGCCGGGCCGCGGCCGGGAAGAACTGCTGCTGCACGAAGCGGAAGCCCATGACCGAGGCGGCGAAGGCCGCCACGGTGACGGCGATCACCAGCCAGCGCCAGTCGACGCACCACGCCACCACCGCCCTGATGGCGCGATAGGTCGGCCGTTCATAGGGATCGGCATCGTGATGGCGGGCGGCCAGGTTCTTCGGCAGCAGGCGGTAGCCAAGGAAGGGGGTGAAGATCACCGCCACGATCCAGGACACCAGGAGCGAGATCGCCACCACCCAGAAGATGGCATTGGTATACTCCCCGGCGCTGGACTTGGCGAAGCCCACCGGCACGAAGCCGGCGGCGGTGACGATGGTGCCGGTCAGCATCGGAAAGGCGGTGGCGGTATAGGCGTAGCTCGCCGCCTCCATGCGCGACAGCCCCTGTTCCAGCTTCACCACCATCATTTCCACCGCGATGATCGCATCGTCGACCAGCAGGCCCAGCGCAATGATGAGGGCGCCGAGCGAGATGCGGTGGAAGTTGATGCCCATCACCTCCATCGTCACGAAGGTGATGGCGAGCACCAGCGGCACGCTTAGGGCGACCACCACGCCCGTCCGCAGGCCAAGGCTGAGGAAGCTGACCACCAGCACGATGCCCAGCGCCTCCGCCAGCACCTTGAAGAACTCGTTGATCGAGTTGCTGACCACGGTGGGCTGGTCGGCGATCTTCACCACGCTCACGCCAACCGGCAGCTCGGCCTGGATCCTGGCCATCGCGGCATCGAGGGCCGCCCCCATCTCCAGGATGTTGCCGTCCTTCGCCATGGCCACCGCCAGGCCCAGCACCTGGCGGCCGTTCACCCGCATGGTGAAGGCCTTGGGATCGGTGGTGCCGGCGCTCACCTCGGCCACATCGCCGACGCGGAAGGTGCGCCCGCCGACCACCACCGGCAGGTCGCGGATCGATTGCAGGGTGTCGAGGCGGTTGTCGAGGCGCAGGGCAACCCGCTCCGAGCCGGCCTCGATGGTGCCGGCGGCGGCCATGCGGTTCTGCCGTGCCAGCGCGTCGAAGAGCTGGCTCAGGTTGACGCCGAGCTGGGCGATGCGGGCGTGGGAGAACTCGACGAACACCTTGGTGTCCTGGTTGCCCACCAGATCGACCTTGTTCACATAGCGCACCGACAGCAGGCGCTGGCGGATGTCCTCGGCCAGGCGCTTCAGCTCGAGGTCGCTGAAGCCGTCGCCCGACAGCGCGTAGATCACGCCGAAGGTGTCGCCGAACTCGTCGTTGAACTGCGGGCCGACCACGCCCTCGGGCAGGGTGGCGCGGATGTCGCCCAGCTTCTTGCGCGCCTGATACCAGATCTCCGGCACCGCCTGCTTGGGCGTATCCTGGCGCAGGTTCAGCTTCAGCACCGCCTCGCCCGGCTTCGAATAGCTGGTGGTCTGGTCGTAGTAGGGCAGCTCCTGCAGCTTCTTCTCGATCTTGTCGGTGACCTGAAGCTCCATCTCGCGTGCCGTCGCCCCCGGCCACTGCGCGGTGATCACCATGGTCTTGATGGTGAAGTCGGGGTCCTCGGCCCGGCCCAGGCGCAGATAGGCGGTGGTGCCGGCGACCAGTGCCGCCAGCATGAAGAAGATGACCAGCGTCTGGTGCTGCAGCGCCCAGGTGGAAAGGTTGAAGTTCTTCACTGCCAGACCCTCACGCGGCTGTCGGCCGACAGCTTGTGGGCCCCGGCGGCAACCACCGTCTCGCCGTCGCGCAGGCCATCGGCGATCAGCACCTCCTCGGTGCGGAATCCGGCGACCGTGACCGGCCGCAGGGACAGCCCGCCGGTCGCGGTGTCGACCACCCACACCGCCGGCTTCCCGGCCTCGTGGAACAGGGCGGCGCCCGGCAGCACGGCAAGCGGCGCGCTGCCGGCGGCGGCCAGCGTCAGGGTGCCGGTCAGGCCGAGCGGCAGCTGCGCCGAGGCGCCGGCCAGCGCGAAACGGGCGGCATAGGTGCGGGTGGCACTGTCGGCCACGGGCGACAGCTCGCGCAGCCGCGCATCGAAGCGCTGCTCGGCATCCGCCCACAGGGTGACGGTGGCGTTCGGTACGCTGCGCAGCAGCGCGATGCGGTTCTCCGGGATGCCGACCAGCACCTCGCGCTCGCCATCAAGGGCCAGGCGGATGATGCCCTGGCCCTGCGCCACCACCTGCCCGGGCTCGGCCAGGGTGGCGGTGACGACGCCGGCGGTATCGGCCTTCACTTCCGTGTAGGCGAACTGGTTTTCGGCCGAACGCAGGTTGGAGCGCGCCTCCTCCAGCCGGGCGCGCGTGGTCTGGACGGCGGTGCGGCGCTGGTCATAGGTGGCGCGGGTGAAAGCCTGGCCGCCCTGCAGCCGCTCGATCCGCTCCAGGTCCAGCCGGGCCTGGGCATGATCGGCCTCGGCCTCGCGCAGGCGGGAGCGTGCGGCATCGGCCGCCAGCCGCAGGTCCTGCGGGTCGAGCCGGGCGATCACCTGGCCAGGGGCGACGCGGTCGCCCACCTCGACCAGGCGCGCCACCATCTTGCCGCCGACCCGGAAGGCGATGGTGGTCTCGGTGCGGGCCACCGTGGTGCCCGGCAGGCGCAGCGCCGATTCGGCGGCGCGGAAGGCGACGGTCGCAACCTTCACCGGGCGCGCCGGCTCGGGTGGCGGGGCGGCGGTATTGCCGTCGGTGCAGGCGGCGAGCGCCAGGGCGAGCATGGCCAAGCCCGCGACGAAGGACGGCGACCCGGTGGCACGCATGCGGTATTCTCCCGGAAAACAGAACCCTTGCGGTCGATGTAATGTAGATTACATTACAGTCAAGGCCATGTGGAGGAATTTTCGTGACCGATGCAGCCGAAGCGATGCCCGAGCTGTCGAACCCCCGGGCGGAGGCGCGGCGCCAGGCGATCCTGGAGGCCGCGGCGGCCGTGTTCATGGAGAAAGGCTTTGCCGCTGCCTCGCTCAGCGACATCGTGCGCCGGTCGGGCGGCTCGCTCAGCACGCTCTATCAGATGTTCGGCAACAAGCAGGGTCTGTTCCGGGCCATCGTGGCCGACCGCTGCCGGCAGATCACCGAGATGTTCGAGGATGCCGGGGTGGACGACCGGCCGCCGCGGGAGGCGCTGACCGAGCTGGGCCACCGGCTGTTCGGCCTGGTCATGGGGCCGGAGGCGGTGCCGGTGCTGCGCCTGGTGGTGGCCGAATCCGGCAATGGCGACACCGCCTTTGCCGAGGCGTTCTTCGCCGGCGGGCCGGAGAACGGCAAGGCCCGTGTCGCCGAGTATCTGGCCGGACAGGCGCGCCGCGGGCTGCTGGCGCTCGACGATCCGCGCGAAGCCTCGGAACAGTTCTGCAGCCTGGTGCTGGGCAAGCATCACGTGCGCGCACTGTGCGGCCTGCCGCATGGGCTCGACGAGGCCGGTCTCGCCGCCCACATCGCCCGCCAGGTCGATGCCTTCCTGAAGATCTACGGCCGGCCCGGCGCCTGCCCGGGCGCCTGACCGCGCTGCCCGTCAGGCGGTGGCGATCTTCAGCCGGTAGCGGTTGCCCTTGATCTCGCCGAACATCTCGCCGATGCCGGGGTGGCCGACCGGGCCATTGTCGCTGTCCTCCAGCAGGTTCTGCTCGGAGACATAGGCGACGTAGTAGCTGGTCTCGTTCTCGGCGAACAGGTGATAGAAGGGCTGGTCGCGGCGCGGCCGGCGATCGGCGGGAATGGCGTTGTACCATTCCTCGGTGTTGCTGAACTCGGGGTCGATGTCGAACACCACCCCGCGGAACGGGAAGAAGCGATGGCGCACGATGGCGCCGAGCGCGAATTTCGGCTCGACGATCTTCATCGCGCACCGCCATCGCTGCGGCTGGCGCCGGCTGCCAGCGGATTGCCGGCCTGGTCCATCGACACGCTTTCCATGGCGACTATCTGAGGCGTCTTGCGGGCGAACGCAAGGTGTCACGCCATCACGGGCCGCGCCGGGGCGTTAAGCGTTTCGTTACCGGCATTGCACGACACTTGCCGGCATGACCGCTCCCCGCGTCCACCACCCTGGCGAAGGCTGGGCCGGCCTGCTGCCTGCCGCCGGCCTGCTTGCGGCCAGTGCGCTGGCGCTGCTCGTCCTCTCCGCCATGCCCCGCGCCGGGCAGCCGGTCGCCGCCGTGTTTCCGCCCTGGACCGACCCCGCCACCCTGCCGGCCCGGCTGGCGCTGGCCGATGCCCAGTATCTGGGGCCGACCGCGGTCACCTGGATCGCCGTGGTCGCCCCGGGCGACGCGGCGCTGGCCGA
>CAZEQG010000008.1:0-733 GCA_964514295.1 uncultured Alphaproteobacteria bacterium | reverse complement strand
CTTAGCGTGCTTGCCCGCTGATCCCCTCCCCACTATGACGAGCCCCGCCATGCAGACGACCGTTCCCGCCGATCTGGCAGCCCTTCGCGCGGCCGCCGACCGCCCGCTGATCGCCCTGCTGTGGGCGCATCTGCCGCTGGTCGCGGTGCTGTCGCTGGCGGTCGGGGCGGCGCCCTGGCTGGCGCTCATCTGTGCGCTGCTGCTGGCGGCGGGGCCGACGGCGGCCCGCGCCGCCTTCGGCAGCGGCTTTCCCACCGCCGCCTGTGTGGCCGTCGGCATGGCCGGCATGCCGGCACTGATCGTGGCGCAGCTTGCCGGCCATCCCTGGCAGATCGATGCGCACATGTATTTCTTCGCCCTGCTGGCGCTGCTCACCGCCTATGCCGATTGGCGGGTGCTGGTGGTCGGCGCCGGGGCCATCGCGGTGCACCACCTTGCCGGCAACTTCGCGTTTGCCGCCTTCGTGTTTCCCGGCGGTGCCGATCTTGGCCGGGTGGTGCTGCATGCGGTGGTGGTGGTGGTGGAGACCGCCGCCCTCGGCTTCATCGCCTGGCGCATCGTGCGGGCGATCGCCGAGGCGAGTGCGGCCCGCGACGCCGCCGATGCCGCCAGGGCCGAGGCTGACCGGCACGCCGGCGAGCGGCTGGCGATGGAGCAGCGCCTCCAGGCCGAGCGCCACCGGGTGGTCGAGGACCTCGCCGCCTCCTTCGAGGCCGGCTTCGCCAGCGGGCTC
>CAZEQG010000007.1:0-19189 GCA_964514295.1 uncultured Alphaproteobacteria bacterium | reverse complement strand
AGGATTGTCGCCCGCGACACCCGCCGGAAGGAAGCCCGCCATGCTCAGCCCGCTCCGCGCCGCCACCGTCGCCGTGCTGCTGGGGGTGGCGCCGGCCGCCGCCAGTTCGCCGCCGGCCTATGCCGAGCGCGCCGCCGCCCTGCTGGCCGGCCACGTCCGCGACCAGGGCTTCAGCGGCTCCGTCCTGGTCGCCTATGAGGGGCGTCCGATCTTCCGCGACTCCTTCGGCCTCGCCAACCGCGAGTGGCAGATCCCCAACGCCGCCGACACGCGGTTCCGCATCGCCTCGCTCAGCAAGCAGTTCACCGCCGCCGCCATCCTGCTGCTGGCCGAGCGCGGCCTGCTGAACCTCGACGATCCCCTGTCGCGCCACGACGACACCGTGCCCGCCGCCTGGCGCGCGGTGACCATCCGCCATCTGCTGTCCATGCGCTCGGGCATCCCCTCCTACACCAGCCTGCCCGGCTTCTTCGGCAACCCCTCCCGGCTCGACCGCAGCCCGGCCGAGGTGGTGGATCTGGTCCGCGACGCCCCGCTGCTTTTCCCGCCGGGCAGCGCCCATGACTATTCCAACACCAACTACCTTCTGCTCGGCGCCCTGATCGAAAAGCTGGGCGGCCAGCCCTATGGCGCCTTCCTGCACGACAACATCTTCGCCCCCCTGGGCATGGCCGACACCGGCTATGACGACGGCAGCGTGCTGATCGCGCGCCGTGCCTCAGGCTACCGCAACACGGCTGGACAGTGGACCAACGCCCCCTACATCTCGATGACCGCGGTGCAGGCGGCCGGTGGCCTCTATTCCACCCCCGCCGACCTGCTGCGCTGGGAGCGGGCGCTCGCCGCCGGCAGGCTGCTGCGGCCGGATTCGCTGGCACAGATGTTCCGCGACCATGGCCAGTCCTATGGCCTCGGCTGGGTGGTGCGCGCCGGCTCCCCCGGGCCGGTGCAGGCGCATAGCGGCGACATCCCCGGCTATGCCGCGATGATCTGCCGCTACCCGGCCGACGGGCTCGCCATCATCGTGCTGTCGAACCTGGAGGGGGCGCCGGCGCTGGGCATCGCCGGGGAACTGGCGGGCCTCTACTTCGCCGGCCGTGGCCAGCAGCGGCCCGCCTGCCTGAACCCCTGAGCAAGACCCCAGGGCTGGTGTTCTGAGCGCTGTCAACGGCAAAATCTGGTGTCCGCCCCCTTGCGCTCCCCGCAGCTTGTGGCATCCTGTCCATCCCGCCGCTAGATATAGTGGTCACCGCGGCGGGCGGCCAACCGGGACAGGCCGCAACAGCCAAGGGGACTCCAATGAAGATCGAGCGTCGCTTTACGGCAGCCGGCCGTGATCCCTATGAGACCATCGCCTTCCGCGACACCGCGAGCGAGATCAAGAGCACCGACGGGCGCGTGGTCCATCGGCGCGACGGCATCGAGGTGCCGGCCGAGTGGTCGCAGGTGGCCTGCGACATCCTGGCCCAGAAGTATTTCCGCAAGGCCGGAGTGCCCGCACGGCTGAAGAAGGTCGAAGAGGAGGACGTGCCGCCCTTCCTGTGGCGCGGCACGGCCGATGAGGAGGCGCTGGCGACGCTGCCCGAGGCCGAGCGCACGACTGGCGAAACCAGCGCCCGGCAGGTGTTCGACCGGCTGGCCGGCACCTGGGCCTATTGGGGCTGGAAGGGCGGCTATTTCGACGCGGCCGAGGACGCCGAGGCGTTCTTCGACGAGATGCGCTTCATGCTGGCGCGCCAGATGGCGGCGCCCAACTCCCCGCAATGGTTCAACACCGGCCTGCACTGGGCCTATGGCATCGACGGCCCGGCGCAGGGGCATTTCTATGTCGACTACCGGACCGGCGAGCTGACCGCCTCGACCAACGCCTACGAGCATCCCCAGCCGCATGCCTGCTTCATCCAGTCCGTCGCCGACGACCTGGTGAACGAGGGCGGCATCATGGACCTGTGGGTGCGCGAGGCCAGGCTGTTCAAGTACGGCTCGGGCACCGGCAGCAACTTCTCCAGGCTGCGCGGCGAGAACGAGCCGCTGTCGGGCGGCGGCAAATCCTCCGGCCTGATGAGCTTCCTGAAGATCGGGGACCGGGCGGCCGGTGCCATCAAGTCCGGCGGCACCACGCGGCGGGCGGCCAAGATGGTGACGGTCGACGTCGACCACCCCGACATCGAGGCCTACATCAACTGGAAGGTGGTGGAGGAGCAGAAGGTGGCGGCGCTGGTCGCCGGCTCCAAGGCGGCGCGCGCGGCCCTGGACCAGGTGATGAAGGCGTGCTGGGCGCGCGAGGGTGAAGGGCGGCTCGACCCCCGGCAGAACCCGGCGCTGAAGGCGGCGATCCTGGCCGCGCGCCGCGCCTTCCTGCCGGAATCCTACGTGCAGCGCGTGCTCCAGCTCGCCGGCCAGGGCTTCCGGCAGGCCGATTTCCCGGAGTTCGACACCGACTGGGATTCGGAAGCCTATCTGACCGTGGCCGGCCAGAACTCCAACAACTCCGTGCGGGTGACCAACGAGTTCCTGCGCAAGGCCGAGGCGCGCCAGCCCTGGAACCTGATCGCGCGGACGACCGGCAAGGTGCACAAGACGGTGGATGCCGGCGCGCTGATGGACCAGATCAGCTTCGCCGCCTGGGCCTGCGCCGATCCCGGCCTGCAGTTCGACACCACCATCAACGAATGGCACACCTGCCCGAACAGCGGCCGCATCAATGCGTCCAACCCCTGTTCGGAGTACATGTTCCTCGACGATACGGCCTGCAACCTCGCCTCGCTCAACCTGCTGACCTTCCGCGGCGAGGATGGCGACTCCGACATCGCCGGCTTCGAGCATGCCTGCCGCCTGTGGACGGTGGTGCTGGAAATCTCGGTGCTGATGGCCCAGTTCCCCTCGCGCGAGATCGCCAGGCTCAGCTACCGCTACCGCACTCTGGGCCTCGGCTATGCCAATATCGGCGGGCTGCTGATGGCGTCGGGCATTCCCTACGACAGTGACGAGGGGCGGGCGATCTGCGCGGCGATCACCGCGCTGATGACCGGGCGGGCCTATGCCACTTCCGCCGAGATGGCCGAAGAGCTGGGCCCCTTCCCCGGCTATGCCGCCAACCGGGAGGCGATGCTGCGGGTGATCCGCAACCACCGCCGCGCCGCCCGTTCGCAGGCGCAAGGCTATGAGGGGCTGGAGATCGCGCCGGTGCCTCTCGATGCCGCCAACTGCCCGGACAAGGCCCTGGTCGCCGCCGCCGTGAGGGCCTGGGAGGATGCCTATGCCCGTGGCGAGGCGCATGGCTTCCGCAACGCCCAGGCCACGGTGATCGCCCCGACCGGCACCATCGGGCTGGTGATGGACTGCGACACCACCGGTATCGAGCCCGACTTCGCGATCGTGAAGTTCAAGAAGCTGGCCGGTGGCGGCTATTTCAAGATCGTCAACCGCCTGGTGCCGGCGGCGCTGCGCACGCTCGGCTATGACGAGGCCACGATCGGCGCCATCGAGCGCTATGCCGTGGGCCACGGCACCCTGGTCGGCGCCCCCCATGTCGACCCCGTCAGCCTGCGCCGGCGCGGCTTCGGCGATGCCGAACTGTCGAAGCTGGAGGCGGCCCTCGCCTCGGCCTTCGACATCCGCTTTGCCTTCACCCGCTACACGCTGGGAGATGGCTTCTGCCGCGAGGTGCTGAAGATCACCGAGGCGGAGCTGAACCAGCCCGGCTTCGACCTGCTGGCCCGGCTCGGCTTCAGCAAGGAGGAGATCGACGAGGCCAACACCTACATCTGCGGCGCCATGACCGTGGAAGGCGCCCCCGGGCTGAAGGCGGAGCACCTGCCGGTGTTCGACTGCGCCAACCCCTGCGGCCGGCTGGGCCGGCGCTTCCTGTCCTGGGAAAGCCATATCCGCATGATGGCCGCGGCCCAGCCCTTCATCTCCGGCGCCATCTCCAAGACCATCAACATGCCGAGCACGGCCACCGTGGAGGAGTGCCGCCAGGCCTATCTGATGAGCTGGCGCCTGGCGCTGAAGGCCAATGCCCTCTACCGCGACGGCTCGAAGCTGTCGCAGCCGCTACAGTCGGCCCTGATCGACGAGGCCGATCTGGCGGCGCTGGAGGCGGCGGCCGAACTGCCCCAGGCCGAGCGCACCACCGTGGTGGTGGAAAAGGTCGTCGAGCGGCTGGTCGACCGGCGCGGCGTCCGCGAGGCCCTGCCCCACCGGCGCAAGGGCTATACGCAGAAATCCGTGGTCGGCGGGCACAAGGTCTATCTGCGCACCGGCGAGTATGAGGATGGCCGGCTGGCCGAGATCTTCATCGACATGAACAAGGAAGGCTCTGCCCTGCGGTCGCTGATGAACAACTTCGCGATCGCGATTTCGCTTGGGCTGCAGTATGGCGTGCCGCTCGACCGCTTCGTGCAGGCCTTCACCTTCACCCGCTTCGAGCCGGCGGGGCTGGTCGAGGGCAACGATTCGATCAAGATGGCAACCTCGATCCTCGACTACATCTTCCGCGAACTGGCGATCAGCTATCTCGACCGGCGCGACCTCGCCCATGTCCAGCCGGCCGACCTGCTGCCCGACGCGCTCGGCGCCGGCAAGGACGAGGGGGCGCTGACCAGCGACGGCCCGCCCGCCCGCGAGGTGGCACTGGCCGCCGTGCAGAAGGTGGCGAGCCGCGGCTTCGTGCGCTCGAACCTGGTGGTGCTGGCCGGCGGTGCCGCCAAGGCCAACGGCACCACCGGCCTCGCCCATGGTGGCGCCATCTCCATGGAGGCCGCCTTCGCCGAGTCCACCGTCAGCGTCAGCGAGGCGGTGATGGATGCGGTTGACGGCAAGATGGCGCGCATCCGCGAAGCCCGCCTGAAGGGCTATGAAGGCGATTCCTGCGGCAATTGCGGGAACTTCACCCTGGTGCGCAACGGCACCTGCATGAAGTGCGACACCTGCGGGGAGACCAGCGGCTGCTCCTGACCGGCCGCAGCCGCCTCATGGTGTGGCGGGACGGAAGGGTGGGCCAGCTTCAGCCAGGAACACTGTCCCCCCAGCCGCCTCATGGTGAGCTTGGTCGAACCATGAGGCGCACCGCCGCCCGTGCGGCCGCCTCCCCCTTCGACAGGCTCAGGGTGAGGCGGAACGGATGGGTGGGGCAGCTTCAGCCAGGAACTCCACCCGTCCAGTCGCCTCATGGTGAGCCCGTCGAACCATGAGGCGCCGCACCGTCCGTGCGGCCGCCTCCCCCTTCGACAGGCTCAGGGTGAGGCGGAATGGAAGGGTGGGGGCAGCCTTAGCAACGAGCACCGTCCCCCCAGTCGCCTCATGGTGAGCCCGTCGAACCATGAGGCGCCGCGCCGCCGGTGCGGCCGCCTCCCCCTTCGACAGGCTCAGGGTGAGGCGGAATGGAAGGTTGGCAGCGGCTCCACCAAAACAGCGCCGCCCCCCAGTCGCCTCATGGTGAGCTTAGTCGAACCATGAGGCGCGGCACCGTCCCTGCCGCCGCCTCCCCCTTCGACAGGCTCAGGGTGAGGCGGAATGGGAGGTTGGCAGCGGCTCCACCAAAACACCGCCCCCCTGTCGCCGCGTGGTCAGGCGGCGGCCTTGCCGCCGGGGTCGCTGAGGGTGAGGGTGCCGGGGGTGGGTGGCGGGTTCTCCGCGGCCCAGGCGGCAGCACCGGCCAGCAGCCGGTCATAGGCCTCGCGGGCGGAGGCGAGGGCCTTTTCCTGCCAGTCGCGGCGCAGCGGCGAGGTGCTGTCGCGCAGTTCCTCGACGATCGCCCTGCCCTCGGGCGTGTCGTAGCGGCGCTGGCGGAACAGCCAGCGGGCCTTCAGCTGCTGGCCGATGCGGTGGCGGATCGGATCATTGTGCTGCTCGTTGTCGGCGCAGAACTCCAGGACCGCGCCGGCGGCATCGGCATGGGGGGCGAGCGCGTGCTGCACGCCCCAGAACAGCAGGCCGTGGCGGCCGGGGCGGCCTTCGCTGCGGGCGATGCCGGCGCTCCACTGCTTGTTCACCGTCGCCCGGTCGATCGCCTCCGCCCCCCACCAGGAGGCCACGCGGGCATGCAGCGGGTCGCCCACCTGGTTGAAGCAGAGGTAAACGAACTTGCCGTCGCCGATGCGGATCAGGGTGTGCCAGTCGAGATAGGCGACATGGCGGGCGTTGGCCAGCTTGGTGCGCAGGATGTAGTCGACGGTGTGGGTCGACCACTGGCGGCGCCGGCCGCCGAACTGCAGCCCCTCGGGGTGGCTGTACTGGCCGCGCGACAGGGCATCGGCCATCGCCCAGTCGCCATACTTCTCGTAGAAGGGCTTCACGGCCGCCATGTGCTCGTCGATCAGCGCGTCGTCATAGCCCTCGCGCTTGGGCAGCGCCGCCTCGACCTCGTCGAAGATCGGGTTTTCGGGCAGCGGCTTCGAATAGTCGATCCAGTTGCGGTTGAGGTCGCAGTTCCCCTCATTCACCCGGATCATGTGCGAGAAGCCGAAGGGGTTGACGGCATGCACCTTGAGCACCGCCACACCCCTGGGCAGCCGACCCGCCGTGCCGTCCAGGATCCACTGCGTCTGCGCGGCCGAGCCGGCGAAGCCTTCCGCCCCATGGGTGCCCGACAGCGCCAGCACCACCACCGGCGCATCCTTGGGCCCGAACCAGGCGGTGTCGGTGTAGAGCGGCCCGCCATCGGGCGCCCGCTCGGTGGGGTGGCGGAAATGGTCCAGCTCCCCGCCGGCGGCCTCGGCCGCCTCCAGGAACTTCCGCCGGGCCTCGGCATAGTCGTGGGAAAAGCAGCGGGCGGGGTCCATCGGCGGCTCCAGTGGCTTCGGGCGGCGGCCAGCATGCCGAAGCCGGCCGGCCGCCGCAACGCTGCGCCGCCTCAGCCGGCGGCCCTGCCCTCGGCCCGGCTGCGAAGGGTGCCGAAGCGCTGTTCCAGAAGGCGACGGGCGGCGGCCCGGTCGGGCTTGTTGGCCGGGGTCAGCGGCAGCGCATCCAGCACGATCACCGCCCGCGGGATGGCGAAGGACGGGCCGTTGGCGGCACAGAAATCCTGGATCGCCGCAGGCTCGGCCCCGCTGCCCGGGCGGCGGGCGACCACGGCGGCGGGCGCGAAGCCCTTGGTGTCGTGAGGCAGCGGCACGACGATGGCGTCGGCCACCTCTGGGTGCTTCACCAGCACCGCCTCCACTTCCTTGGGATAGATGTTCTCGCCGCCGCACACGAACATGTCGTCGGCCCGGCCGACGAAATAGTAGAAGCCCTCGGCATCAACGCGGAACACATCGCCGGTCTTCAGCCAGCCGTCCTTCAGGCGCTCGGCCGTGAGGTCCGGGCGGTTCCAGTATTCCCGGCAGACATAGGGGCTGCGGATTTCGAGCGCGCCGACCGTGCCCTCGGCCTGGCGGACGGCATCGGCCAGGCGCAGCTCGTATTCCGGGGCCGGCACGCCGACACTGCCCGGCGGCACGTGCCGGCCGTCGAGCGGCGCCCTGAGCGGCCCGCCGCCCTCGGTCAGGCCGTAGCTCTCCTTGATCGCGACATGCGGCAGCGCCTGCTTCAGCCGCGCCACCAACTCCTCCGGCACGGTGGAGGAGCCCATCGACAGGGTCTCCAGCTTCGCCAGCTTCTCCGCCCGCAGCAGGCCGAGCTTCATCATCTCGGCAAACATCGCCGGCACGCCGCCGCAGAAGGTCACCTCGTGGTCGGCCAGCGCGGCCGCATAGCCGGCCGGATCGAACCGGCGCATGATCACGAAGGAGCCGCCGACCCGCATCAGCGGCTTGATCGTGCCGCGCATGGCATTCTTGTGGAACATCGGCGCCGCCACCAGCCCGCGCTCGCCGGCATGGCGGGGCCAGTAGAGCTGGCTGTGCTCGATGCCCCAGAGCATGCCGCCATGGGTCAGCACGATGCCCTTGGGCACGCCGGTGGAGCCGGCGGTATAGGCCTGGAAGCACTGCTCGTCGAAGCCCATCTGCGCCACCGCCGCCGAGCGCCCGGGAAAGGACAGCGGGGCCCAGGCCGACCAGCCGGGCGGCACCGTGCCGGTCGAATAGAATCCCTTCACGCCGGGCATGTCGGCCAGCGCCTGCAGCGCCGGCACATCATCGAGGTCGACGATGATGTCGGTCATCCCGGCATCGCCGACCATGAAGCGGATGGTGTCGATCGGCAGGCGGTGGTTGATCAGCACCGGCACCGCGCCCGCCCGCATCAGGGCGAGCTGGGTGACGAGAAAGCCGGTGGAGTTCGGCAGCCCCATGCCGACCCGGCTGCCCCGCCCGATGCCGAGCCCGGCCATATAGGCGACCGCCTGGTTCAGCCGGTCCTCGAGCGCGCCATAGCTCAGCACCAGCGGGGCCGGGCCGGAGATGTCGATCACCGCCGTGGCGTCGGGCCGGGCCAGGGCGGCGGCCCGGCCGAAGGCGCCGAGATTGCCTTCCGGGTGGTGCCGCGGCACCAGGGCAAGGGCCGGCCGCGACAGCCCGCTCATGGCGCGAAATCCAGCACGACCTTGCCCACCACCTTGCGCTCCTCCAACATCCGGTGCGCCTCGGCCGCCTGCCAGGGCTTGAGCACCTGGGAGACCAGCGGCTTCATGGCGCCGCTGGCGCACAGCCGGAACGCCTCCTCGATGTCCTGCTGGGTGTAGCCGTTGGACCCCAGCACCTGCAATTCGCGCGTCCAGATATAGCGGATGTCGGTCCTGGGATCGAAGCCGGCGGTGGCGCCGCAGGTGATCAGCCGTCCGCGCCGGCGCAGCGCCTTCAGCGAAGGCACCCAGGTGTCGCCGCCGGTGTAGTTCATCACCAGGTCGACGCCCTTCTTGCCGCTGATCTTCCAGGCGGCGGCGCTGAAATCCTCGACCGCCGAATCGATCACGTGATCGGCGCCGAGGGCGCGCAGCGGCGCCACCTTCTCCGCCCCCCGGGTCACCGCGATCACGGTGGCGCCGGCCGCCTTGCAGAGCTGGATGCCGGCGGTGCCGACACCGCCGCTGGCGCCCACGATCAGCACCAGCTCGCCCGCCACGAGGTGGCCGATGGCGTGCAGCATGCGCAGCGCCGTGCCGAAATTGATCGGGATGGCGGCCGCGGTGACGAAGTCCATGCCCTCGGGGATCGGGATCAGGTGGGTTTCGGGGATGCGCACCTGCTCGGCCATGCCGCCCTGCGCCTCCTCGCCGACCATGCCGTCCGGCGTCATCGGGTTCGCGGCCACCCGGTCGCCGGGCTTCCAGCGCGTCACGGCGCTGCCCACCGCCTTGATCACGCCGGCGATGTCGCCGCCGGAGATGAAGGGGGTGGGCACCGGAAAGCCCGGCATGCCCCTGCGCACGAACACGTCGAGGTGGTTGAGGCCGACCGCCCGCACGGCGATGATCACGTCCGTCGCGCGCGGTTCCGGGTCGGGCCAGTCGCGGTAGCTCAGATTTTCGACACCGCCTTGCTTTTCGATCACGACGGCTTTCATCGCGGCATCACTCCCAGTTTCGGACGAGGCATTGGGCTGATTGGACGGGCCGGGCGATCAGGCGGTGCGGCCGTCGATCTCGGCCGTCTTCCAGGACAGCAGCCGCTCGGCCAGGGCGACCGCGCCATACAGGCACAGCCCCAGCACCACGGTCAGCAGCACGGCCACGAACATCAGGTCGGTGCGCATGGTCTGGCCGCCATAGAGGATCAGGTAGCCAAGGCCCGAGGTGGCGCTGACCCACTCGGCCACGATCGAGCCGATCACGGCGGCCGCCATCGAGATCTTCAGCCCGGCGAAGAAGTAGGGCACGGCGCTGGGGAACTGCACCTTGAAGAACAGGGTGCGCTTGGAGGAGGTGACCAGGCGCACCAGGTCGACCGCGCTGGGATCGGTCGAGCGCAGCCCCTGCACCACGTTGATCGCGGTGGGAAAGAAGCACAGCAGCACGATGATGATCACCTTCGGCGTGAGGCCGGTGCCGAACCAGATCACCAGCAGCGGGGCGATCGCCAGCTTCGGCACCGTCTGCGAGACGATAAGGAAGGGATAGATCAGCTTCTCGGCTGTCGGCGACTGCACGATCGCATAGGCGATGATCACCGCCAGCAGGTTGCCGACGGCAAAGCCGATCAGGATCTGGTAGGCGGTGGTCCACACATGGCCGAGCAGCGCCGGGCCGAAATTCTGCGCCGAGGCGAAGACGCGCAGCGGTCCCGGCAGGATGAACGGGCTGACCTCGAAGGCATAGGTGTAGAGCTGCCAGAACACCAGCAGCACCACCAGGCTCGCCGCCGGCAGCGTGAACACCGACATGTCGCGGAACACGCGGCCCAGCTTCTGTGCGTTCTGCATCTGCCTCAGACCTTTCCCTGGTTGCCGGGATCGGCATCCAGGTGCTCGAAGATTTCCCGGCAATACTCCACGAACTCGCGGTCGTGGCGTTGCGACTTGGTGCGGGGGCGGCCGAGCTCGATCGGGCGGATCGAGCGGATGGTGCCGGGCCGCGAGCTCATCACGATCACCTCGTCGGACAGCAGCACCGCCTCCTGCACGCTGTGGGTGACGAACAGCACGGTCTTCTGGTCGCGCTTCCAGATGTCGAGCAGGTCGAAGGCCATGCGGTCGCGGGTCAGCGCGTCGAGGGCGCCGAAGGGCTCGTCCATCAGCAGCACTGCCGGCTTGAAGGCGAGCGCCCGGGCGATCGAGGCGCGCTGCTGCATGCCCCCGGAGAGCTGATAGGGCATGTGGCGCTCGAAGCCCTTCAGCCCGACCATCTCGATGAAGCCCATCGCCGCCGCCTCGCGCTCGGCCTTCGGCAGGCCCTGGAGCTCGAGCAGGAAGGCGGCGTTGTCCAGCACGTTCAGCCAGGGCAGCAGCACCGGCGTCTGGAACACCACGCCGAGCAGCCCGTCGTTGCGGGCGGATTCGGGGTCGGTGCCGGCCACCCTGATGCTGCCGGATGTCGGCTTCAGGAATCCGGCGAGCAGGCGTAGCAGGGTCGACTTGCCGCAGCCCGAAGGCCCCAGGATCGACACGAAGCGGTGGCCGCCGACCGAGAAGCTGATGTCGCGCAGCGCCTCGACCGCCGATTGCGTGCCGCCGCCATAGGTGAGGCCGACGGAGGCGAACTCGATCACGGGTCCGCCCCCGCCCTCCACCGTCGGGGAAGTGATGCTCACCGCCCCTTGCCCGTCAGCGCACGATGCTGGCGATGATTTCCTGCGGCGGGAAGTCCTTCTCGATCAGGTTCGCCGCCTTGAAGGTGTCGAGCGTCTGCTTCCAGCCTTCGACCGACTGCCCGCCGAAGGGCACATTGCTGCCATCGAGCGGCTTGGTGCGCGGGATGATCTCCGACCACTTCGCGGTTTCCTTGGCGATGTCGGTCTCGGGGATGTATTCCTTCAGTGCGGCGATCCCCTCGGCGACATTGGCGATGGTGTACTCCCAGGCCCTTAGGGTGGCCTTGCGCATGCGCATCGCCAGATCCGGATCCTTGTCGACGATCTGCTGGTTGCCGAACAGCACCTGGCCATAGGCGTGGACGCCGTACTTGCCCATGTCGATGGTGTTCAGCTTGATGCCGTCGGCGCGCATCGCGATCACCTCGTTGGTGGCGAGCGTGATGGTGGCGTCGATGGCCTTGGACACCAGCAGGCCCGAGGAGGCCGTGGCGCCCAGGTCGGTGAAGCGGATCTTGGCCGGATCCAGCTTCGCCGCCTTCACGAAGGCTTGCCAGAACGCGAACACCGTGCTGCGCGAGGACACCCCCACATGCTTGCCGTAGAGGTCCTCGGGCACCTTGATGTTGCTGGATTCCAGCGACACCAGCAGGTTCGGGCTCTGCTGCAGCAGCACCGCCAGCGACACCACCGGCACCCCGCGCCCGCGGCCGGTCGCCACCGAATCGGAGACGGCGACGCCGAACATCTCGTTGCCGGCGCCGACCAGGCGCACGGTGTCGTTGGAGCCGATGCCGGGGGTGATCTTGATGTCGATCCCTTCCTCCCGGTAGAAGCCCTTCTTCAGGCCAAGGTAGTAGGGCGCATGTTCGGCATTCGCCACATAGTTGAGGCGGAAGCTGACGGGCTTCAGCGCCTGCGCCTCGGCGACCGCCGGCAGGAAGGCTGCCCCGGCCAGCACTGCCGAGGCCGTCGCGGCCAGCATGGCACGGCGCCCCATCCTCGAAGAGATCGTCATCGCTCAGCCTCCATCAGGTTAGTTGAACCTGTCACGAAGGCTGTTCCAAGAACGATCGTTTGGCAAATTTATTTTAGTGATACACCAAATCATCAGGTCAAATAGCGCAGTATCGGCACCAGAAATCGCCGATCTGCTCAAACAGTCGCCAAATCCTGTCTAAGAAGTAGGCGAAATGGTCAGGAACACGGCACGCCCCGTCGCCACCAGCCGGCCAGTCGCATCGAACACCTCGACATCGGCATTGCCGATGGTCTGGCCGCGCCGGCGCACCAGGCCCCGGGCCGTCAGCGGCATCTGCGCCGGGCGCAGATAGTCCACCCTCAGATCGATGGTCGGCATGCCGCGCCGGGTCTGGGCGTGCAGCGTGGCATGCGCGGCAATATCCACCAGGGCGGCGACGACACCGCCATGGGCGATGCGATCCTCCCCTCCCCGCCGCAACTCCTCGCGGTAGGGCAGTTCGATCAGCACGGCGCCAGCCTCAAGATCGACTTGCGCGATTCTACAGTTCAACCAGCGGTGCAGTGGCGAGCGGAGGAGGAATTCCTGAAGATCGTCCAGCATTATTTAACCCGTATTGACGGGGCAGGCGCTCCCCGATAGCACCGGCACGCTCCCGCGGCAAGCCGGCGTTGACAGGCCGCCGGCGCTGCCCGAAGCTGGCGCTTTCCCGGAAACTCGCCGCCGCGGCTGCCCCTTGGGCGGGCTCCTGGCCGGCGGCGGACCCTTGGGGACGCCGCAATGTCGTTTCGCAACTTCAACCTGAACCTGCTGCTGGTGTTCGAGGCGATGATGACCCATCGCAACACCACGCGGGCCGGCAAGGCGCTGGGGATCAGCCAGTCGGCGATCAGCAACTCGCTGTCCCAGCTGCGCGCCGTGCTGGACGACCCGCTGTTCACCCGCAACCGAAACGAGATGGTGCCGACGCCGCGCGCGCTGGAGCTTGCCGGGCCGGTCTCCGCCGCCCTGCTGCAGGTGCGCGAGGCGATCGAATCCTCGGCCGCCTTCGATGCCGCCCGTTCGGCCCGGGTGTTCCGCATCGGCATGAGCGACTACAGCGCCTATGTGCTGCTGGAAGGCATCGTCGCGGCGGTGCGCGAGCAGTCGGACTCGATCCGCATCAGCGTGAAGAATGTCAGCCCGGCCGACATCTGCGAGGCGGTGGAGCAGGACGAGGTCGACATCTGCATCGGCTTTGCCGACCGTTCCGGCGGCTATCTGCAGACCATGACGCTGTTCGAGGACCAGTGGGTCTGCGCCCGCCGGCAGAGCCGCAAGCCCCTGACGATGGAAGAATATGCCGGCGGCCGCCATGTCGTGATCGGCAACGACCTGTCCAACCACATCGACCGGCTGCTGGCGCTGCGCGGCATCACCCGCACCAATGTGGTCAGCCTGCCCTTCTGCCTGGCCGGTCCGCTGCTGATCGAGGAATCCGACCTGCTGCTCACCCTGCCGCGGCGCATCGCCGAGCAGTTCCGCCGCGGCCGCCGCATCGACATCTGCGAGCTGCCCTATCCGACCAGGGGCTTCCCGGTGATCATGATGTGGCACGAGCGGGCGGAGCACGACCCCGGCGCGCGCTGGATGCGCTCGGTCATCGCCGCCGCCTCCGGGCAGTTCCGGGTGCGCGTCGACGCACCGGCGGCGATCGAGGCTGCCGTGCGGCCGCCGCCGGCTGCGGCGGCGCGGGTGCGCGCCACCGCCTGAGCCGACATCGCCCCGCCGCCCTCAGGCGAGTTCCTGCAGGATCAGCGTGGCATAGGCGAGGGCCGCGTCGCGGGTGCGGGCGACCGAGGCCATGTCGAGGTCGGTATGGGCGAACTGGTACTCGCCCGGCCCCCAGTTCACCGTCGGGATGCCGACATGGTTGAGGTAGCCCTGGTCGAAGGCCGAGGCGGAATAGTACATCTCCGGCGCCCGCTGCAGCGCCGTGCCGATCGCCGACACCAGCTTGCCCACCACCGGCGCATCCGGCTCCAGCAGGGAAGGATACATGAACGGCCCCAGCCGCACGCTCACCTTGAAGGGCTTGCCGCTGACCGGATCGGCCATGCCGTCCACCTTCATCGCCTGCTCGGTGATGTCGGCCAGCGCCGCCTGCGGGTCCTGGCCGGGCAGCAGGCGGCGGTCGACGGTGATCTCGCAGCTTGCCTGGATGGTGTGGGTACTGTCGGGGAAGCTGCGGATATGGGTGACGGCCAGCGTCGGCCGGCCCAGCTTCGGATGCTCGCCGTCCAGCTTCACCCCTTGCGTGATGTTGCGGATCACCTCGATCGCGCCGGTGATCGCGTTCGCCCCGCCCTTGGGATTGCTGCTGTGGGAGGCGCTGCCCTCGACAGTGATGAACACGTCGATGCGGCCCCGGTTGCCCAGGCTCAAGGTCAGGCTGGTGCCGCCGAGCACCGCCATGTCGGCGCGCACGCCCATGGTCTCGACGACGCTGCGGATGGCGTCATGCTTGCCGGTCTCTCCCGAGGTGCAGCACAGGAACACCAGCCGCCCCTTCAGCGCCACACCGGCCTTCAGCACCGCCTCGATCGCCGTCAGCATGGCGGCCATGGTGGCCTTCTGCTCGCTCGCCCCCTTGCCGAACACCACCTCGCCCGGCAGCCCGTATTTCGCCCCATCCTCGACATCGCCGGCATAGGCGTTCTTCATCGTCGCCTGGGGCTGGTTCATGGCGTTGCTGATGAACATCAGCGACGGCGAAGCCTGCTTCGGCCCGATCTCGGCGATCAGGTTGCTCATCGCGTCATAGCGGATGTCGGTGAAGCCCATGGCGCGCAGGCGCGGCTCCACGGCCGTCTCGATGAACACCCGCAGCAGCGGCTCGGCCTCCAGCAGCTCGGTCTGCGGGCTCGGCACCTTGACCAGCTCGATCAGCGTCTGCTTGCAGCGCGCCTCGGTGATGAATTCGCGCAGCGCGCCTTGCATGGTCAGTGACAGGGACATCGGATTCTCCTCGCGGGCGCCGGCGCACCGGCGGGTTTGGAGCGAACGTTAGGTCAGCTCGCCCCCGGGTGGAAGGGGGCTTTCCCCGGCAACGGCCCGCCATGGCAGGCTGATGCAGGAGGCGTGCCCGCCGCCGGCCGCCTGGTCGCCGCGCATCCTGCCGCCCTGCCCCTGGCCGAACGCTACTATGCGCTGGACAAGAGCGGGGCCGACCTCGCCTTCTTCGACCAGTTCGTCGACTGGTGCCGGCGCTACATGGCGCGCGCGGGGGATTGACAGGCCGGCCCTGGCCGGTGCCACCCTGCGGCAGGACACTCCGCAGGTGGCGCGCATGGCCCGACCGATCGCGCAGGCCGAGCTTCTCGGCATCTTCGACCTCGCCGCCAAGGCCGGCGGGGCGGCAGCCGCGCTGGCGGCGGTGGAGGCGGCCTCCGCCCGGCGCTTCGGCCATCTGCTGCTCAGCGTGATGCTGCACCATCCGGGGCTGGGCGAGGTGGAGCGGCTGTACAGCAGCACCCCGTCGGTATTCCCCATCGGCGGCCGCAAGAAGCGCCGCGACACGCCCTGGGGGCTCCAGGTGCTGGGGCGCGGCGAGCCGTTCATCGGCAACGGGCCGGAGGTGATCCGCGCCACCTTCGCCGACCATGCGCTGATCGCCGGCTGCGGCGTGACGGCGATGCTGAACATGCCGGCGATGCTGGACGGGCGCTGCCGCGGCACCCTCAACATCGGGCGCGCCGCACCCTTCACCGCGGCCGACCTGCCGGCTGCCCGGCTGCTGGCCTTCGCACTGCTGCCGCTGCTGCTGGCAGCCGCGGCGCCGCCGCTGGACCCTGCCCCGCCGCCCTGATAGAGCTTCAGCTCATGATGCACAGCAACGACCCGCGGGCCGCCGAGGCGGCCGAGATCCTGCTCGAGATCGGCGCCGTCCATATCCGGCCCGAGGAGCCCTTCACCTTCACCTCCGGCCGGCTCAGCCCGGTCTATGTCGACTGCCGGCGGATCATCAGCTTTCCACGCGCCCGCGCCCGGCTGATCGCCATGGGCATCGAGCAGGTGACCCGTGCCGCCGGCATCGAGGCGTTCGACGCGATCGCCGGCGGCGAGACCGCGGGCATCCCGTTTGCCGCCTGGATCGCCGACCGGCTGGCCCTGCCCATGCTCTATGTCCGCAAGAAGCCCAAGGGCTTCGGCCGCAACGCCCAGATCGAGGGCAGCTTCGCCGAGGGCGACCGGGTGCTGCTGGTGGAGGATCTGGCAACCGACGGCGGCAGCAAGATCACCTTCATCGACGCCCTGACCACGGCCGGGGCGAAGGTCGCCCACTGCTTCGTGGTGTTCCACTATGGCGTGTTCCCGCAATCGGTCGAGACGCTGCGCGCCAAGGGGGTGGCCCTGCACGCGCTTGCCACCTGGTGGGACGTGCTGGCGGCGGCCGAGCGGCGCGGCCTTGCCGCCGGCAGCATCGCCGAGGTGCGGCAGTTCCTGACCGATCCGGACGGCTGGGCCGCCGCCCGCGCCAGGCGCGCGTGAGGGCGCTCGCCGCCCTGCTGCTTGCGTTGTGCGCCGGGCTGCCGGCGCTGGCCCGCGACACGCTGACCATCGGCATCACGCAGTTTCCCGGCACCCTGAACCCGGTCATCGAATCGATGGCCGCCAAATCCTACATCCTGGCCTTCGCCCGCCGCCCCTTCACCACCTTCGACAAGGACTGGAAGCTGGTCTGCCTGCTCTGCGTCGAGCTGCCGACCTTCGAGAATGGCGCGGCCGAGACCTTCGACCTGCCCGATGGCCGCAAGGGCGTGCGCCTGACCTACCGCATCCAGCCCGCCGCCACCTGGGGCGACGGAAGGCCGGTGACGGCCGAGGACGTGAAGTTCTCCTGGGAGGTCGGGCGGACGCCGCAGTCGGGTGTGACCAATCTCGAACTCTACCGCCGGATCACCGAGGTGGAGGTGATCGACGCCAAGACCTTCCGGCTGACGGTCGACAAGCTGAGCTTCACCTACAACGCCATCAACGACCTGCAGGTGCTGCCCGCGCATCTGGAGCGCGCCGCCTTCGCCGACCCGGCACAGTACCGGGTGCGCACCCGCTACGACACCGATCCGGCCAATCCCGGCCTGTGGTTCGGCCCCTACCGGGTAACCCAGGTGATGGCGGGCTCCCATGTCGTGCTGGAGCGCAACCCGAGCTGGTGGGGGCCGCCACCCGCCTTCCGCCGGATCGTGGTGCGGGCGATCGAGAACACCGCGGCGCTGGAGGCGAACCTGCTGTCCGGCGAGATCGACATGATCGCGGGCGAACTCGGCCTGTCCCTCGACCAGGCGCTGGCCTTCGAGAAGCGGCATGGCCGGCGCTTCCAGGTGATCTACAAGCCCGGGCTGGTCTACGAGCACATGGACGTGATGCTCGACAACCCCATCCTGGCCGACATCCGCGTCCGCCGCGCCCTGCTGCACGGGCTTGACCGCGAGGCGATCAACCGCCGGCTGTTCGAGGGCCGTCAGCCGGTCGCCGCCACCTCGGTGCAGCCGCTGGACTGGGTGCATACCGACCGGGTGGCGACATACCCCTTCGATCCGGCCCGCGCCGCCGCCCTGCTCGACCAGGCGGGCTGGCGCCCGGGGCCGGGCGGGGTGCGCGTCAATGCCGCCGGCGAACGCCTGGCGCTGGAGCTGATGACGACCGCCGGCAACCGCACCCGGGAACTGATCCAGCAGGTGATCCAGAGCCAGTGGCGCCAGATCGGCGTCGAGCTCAGGCTGCGCAACGAGCCGCCCCGGGTGTTCTTCGGCGAGACCGTGTCGCGGCGCAGGTTCACCGGCCTGGCGCTGTTCGCCTGGATCTCCTCGCCCGAGAACGTGCCGCGCACGACGCTGCATTCGCAGATGATCCCGACCGAGGCCAATGGCTGGGGCGGGCAGAACTACACGGGCTTCCGCAACCCCGAGATGGACGCCCTGATCGAGGCCATCGACATCGAGCTTGACCGCGAGAAGCGCCGGGCGCTGTGGCACCGCCTGCAGGAAATCTACGCCGAGGAGTTGCCGGCCCTGCCGCTGTTCTTTCGCGCCGACGCCTTCATCCTGCCGGCCTGGCTCCACGGGCTGGAGCCGACCGGCCACCAGTATGCCAGCGCGCTGTGGGCCGAGAACTGGCGGGCCGCACCGGCCGCCCGCTGAACGCGGCGCCCCACGCCCGCGGCCTGCCGCCTCAGCCCGCCTGATCTTCGGCCAGCGCCACCGGCCAGGGCGTGGTCGGGTGCGCCATGCCGGTGTTGCGGCCGCTCGCCGGATCGTGCTGCACGATGTTCGGCACCGCGAACTGCACCGGATAGACCGTATCCTCGGTGCGGGCCGCCGGAAAGGCGCGGGCCAGCGCCGCCTGCTGGTCGGCCGGCATGCGGGCGTCGCACAGCACGCTGCCGGTGCTGGTGTCGATCCGCGGCAGGCGCAGGGCCGCCTCCGGGGTCAGGTCGGCATCGATCAGGAAGGAGGTGAGCTGCACCAGCGCCGGCACGATCTGCCGCCCGCCCGCCGCCCCCATCGCGAAAGCCGGCGCACCGTCCTTCGTTGCCAGCACCGGGCACATGTTGGCCAGCGGCCGGCGGCCGGCGGCGATGGCGTTGGGATGGCCCGGGCGCGGGTCGAACCACATCATGGCGTTGTTCATCAGGATGCCGCTTCCGGGCAGCGTGACCTTGGCGCCGAACCGCGACAGCAGGCTGTTCGTCACTGCCGCCATGTTGCCTTCGGCATCGATCACGCTGACATGGCTGGTGCAGCCGGGGTCCGTGGCGCTGGCGGCATGGCCGTAGCGGGTGAGGCGCACCGCATCGGCCTCGCGCAGGGCGGCGGCATAGGCCAGGAAGGCGGCCGCATCCGGACCGCCCGGCGGCAGCGGCTGGGCGGCCAGCATGGCCAGCGCCGCAAGATAGGTGGGGCCGCCGGTCAGCCCCGGCATGGCGTGCAGCATCACCCCGCGATAGTCCATGACCGCCGGCGCCACCAGCCGCGGCCGGTAGGCGGCAAGATCGCCCGGCGTGATCGCCGAGCCGCCGGCGGCGAGATCGGCG